>CAIXEV010000394.1 GCA_903918555.1 uncultured bacterium
GGCGCTGAACTCGTCGAGCGCGTCGAACTTCTCGCCCGTGCCGAGGAACTTGATGGGCGCGCCCGTGACCTTCTTGACGGTGATCGCCGCGCCGCCGCGCGTGTCGCTGTCGAGCTTGGTGAGGATCACGCCGTCGACCTTCAGCCGCTCGTGGAACGCCTTCGCGCTGCGAACCGCGTCCTGGCCGGTCATCGCGTCGACGACGAGCAGGATCTGGTGAGGCTGCACCGCGAGGCGCACGGCCTCGAGCTCCTTCATCAGCTCGTCGTTGACATGCAGTCGGCCCGCGGTGTCGAGGATCACCACGTCGTAGCCCTCGCTGCGGCCCTTCGCGACCGCGCGGCGGCAGACGCCGACCGCCGCGCCGACGGCCTTGCCGTACTCCGCGCACTGGTCGGGCTCGCCGTGGAATCCAACGCGCGCGCCGCCCTTCGCATCGGCGGCGACGCCCTCGATCACCTGCTTCAGCTGCTCGACGGCGGCGGGGCGCTGGAGGTCGGCCGCCGCGACAAGGCACGAACGACCCGTCTTCTTGAAGTACGCGGCCAGCTTGCCGCAGGTCGTCGTCTTGCCCGAGCCCTGCAGGCCGCACAGCATGACGACGGTCGGACCCGGATCGACGAGGAAGAGCTTCGAGCCGTTCTCCTCGCCCGCGGGACCCATCAGCGCCACGAGTTCGTCGTGGACGATGCCGACGAGCTCCTGCCCGGGCTTGAGGCTCTTCGTCACCTCGCGTCCGAGCGCCTTCTCCAGCACATCGTCGCAGAACTGCTTGGCGACCCCGAGCTCGACATCCGCCTCGAGCAGCGCGGTCTTGATCTCGTCAAGCGCCTCGCGCACATTCGACTCGGAGATCGTGCCGCGGCCCGACAGCGAGCGGAAGGCGGTGGAGAGGCGGTCGGTCAGGTTCTCGAACATGGGACGCGCAGTATAGGGCTGCGCGCAGGGCCGCCGCCCGGCCGTCGATCAAAGCGGCCGCACCGCGCGCATGTCGTGCTTCGTCTCGAGCACGCTGCGGAGGTTGCAGAGGTACCAGCGCCAGCTTTCCGCGCTGTCGGCGACGGTCAGCAGCGTCTCGGGATCGTCGCGGAACGGGCCGTGACGGATGATGACGCGCGCGCCGCCGCGGTCGCGCAGGGGCGAGACGGCGATCTCGACCGGCACCGACGACTCCTCGAGAGGCGACGGATACCAGTCCCACTTGACGCGGGCGCGGCCGTCGCGCACCTCGTCGCACTCGTAGTCGAGCACCTTCACATCGGTCGTGCGGTTCCACTCGCGGTCCCACGCGAGCTCGAGCGTCGCGCCGACCTCCTGCGGGAACTCCGCGCCGACCGACAGCCAGCGGCACAGCCCGCCCGCGCTCGCGATGCACGAGGCGACCTCCTCGGGCGAGGCGTGGATCTCCTCCTTGAGCGTGATCCACACGCCGTCATCCTCGCGTCCGACCATGTCAGCGATCTCCTTCGGATGAAGCGGGCGGCGCCGCCGGGGGTCGCGGCGGCAGGATCTCGACGAGCCGGCTGTTGAGCGATCCGCGCGAGTGCACCTCGTGCCTCGCGCCAGCATGCGCGGCCTTCGCCGCCGCCAGCCGCGCCTGCGCGGCACGCAGTTTGTCGGCCTGCAGGTGCCCGGCGAAGGCGAACACGCAGAGATGGGGGTGGCCGAGCGCGGCGTCGAGGAGTTCCTCGGCCGACTCGCCGGGCGCGAGCTCCGCCTCGAGGTCGAGGAAGAAGTGGGTGGCGTTCGGCCCGTGCTGCGCGAGCGCGGCGCGGTTGCGGACGCCCTGTCCGCGCAGGCCCGCGTACTTCGCCGCGCCGAGGATCTTGCTGCCGAAGAGGAGGTCGCTGGTGAAGAGGATCATCGCGTCTTCTCGAGCGTTGGGACTTGACCGCGGGTCGCGACCGGTGCCGGGCTCCGCAGCGAGAGCATCTTCGGCTCGCGCTCATGCTCGATGAGCGCGTCGTAGCTCTCGCGATGACGCACGACCTCCGCGCGGCTTCCCGAGACAAGCACCTCGGCGGGAAGCGGCGACGAGTTGTATCGGCTCGCCATGCTCATGCCGTAGGCGCCTGCAGTGAAGACCGCGAGCAGTTCGCCGCGACCGAGTGAAGCGGGCAACTGGCGGTCGAGCGCGAGGAAATCTCCTGTTTCGCAGAGCGGTCCGACCACATCCTGCGCCACCGTGCCGTCGATCTTCGGATCGAGCGTGCGGCGCGCGGGCGTCATCGCGGCGCCAGGCGCAACGGGCCAGATGAAGTGGAAGCTGCCGTAGTGCGACGGACGCAGCAGCGCGTTCATGCCCGCGTCGCAGATCGCGAAGCGCTTGTCGCCCGAGGTCTTGGTGTAGAGCACCTTGACCACGAGGATTCCGGCGTTCGCGACGATGGTGCGCCCGGGCTCGAGGATGAATCGCACGCCCTTGTCGTGGAGCGGCTTTGCGAGCGGAACGATCGCCGCGGCGTACTCCTTCAGCGGCGGCGACTGCGAGCTCTCGTAGTCAGCGCCGAAGCCGCCGCCAAGGTCGATCGAGCGGATCTCGAAGCCGTCGCGCGCGAGCTCCTCGACGAGCGCGGCGGTCTTCGTCATCGCCTCGCGGTACGGATCCACCGTGTAGATCGGCGACCCGATGTGGAGATGCAGGCCCTCGAGGCGCGCATGCGGATCGCGGCCGTAGGTCGCGAAGAAGCGGCGCGCGCGCTCGAGATCGACGCCGAACTTCGTCTCCTTCTTGCCGGTCGATGTGTAGCGGTGCGTCTTCGGATCGACATCGGGGTTGATGCGGAGCGCAACGCGCACCGTCTCGCGCATCTCGGCCGCGAGCCGCGCGATGTTCTCGAACTCCTGCTCGCTCTCGCAGTTGAAGAGGCCAAGCCCGGCGCGGATCGCGTCGCGGATCTCGGCGTCCGTCTTGCCGACGCCCGCGTAGACGCACTTCGCGGCGGGAACGCCGGCGGTCTGCGCGCGGAACAGCTCGCCGCCCGAGACGACATCCATGCCGGCGCCGCGCTCGGCGAGCACGCGCAGCACGCCGAGGTTGCCGCAGCTCTTCACGGAGTAGCAGATGAGCGGCGCGATCGGCGCAAACGCCTCCGCGAGCCGGTCGTAGTGCTCCTCGAGCGTCGCGCGCGAGTAGACGAAGCACGGCGTGCCCGCCTCCGCCGCGATCGCGCTGACAGGCACATCCTCGGCGAAGAGCTCGCCATCTCGGTACGCAAATCGGTCCATGCCGCGATCCTAACCGTTTTCAGCCGCGGATTCGCCCGCGCCGCCATCCGCGCGCGCGGCCACCGACTCGCTTCGCCACGACTGGTAGAGCCATCCGGCGCCCGCGAGGGCGAGCCACAGGAGAAGCCACGCGCCCGGCCGGATCGGGTCGTCGGCGCGATCGAGCGCGCGCAACAGGAACGGCATCCCGCCGAACAGCGTGAACAGCGATCCGACGAGGCTGGTGAGGAAGGCCGCCGCACCTTGCGAAAGCCACGCGCCGAGCACAAGCCCGATGAACGCGCCGCCGAGCGCGGCCGCCTTCAGAAGCACCTGGACCTGCTCCGATTCGGCGTGCCACTTCGCGTCGGCCCACGCGACGAGCGGCCGCACCGGCGCCGGCGAGCGCTCGACGAGCCGGTCGCGGTCGGCGATGTCCGCGAGCGTGACGGCGGCGGGGGGCGCGTCGGTTCCGCTTCGCGCGTCGATGAGCCCCGCGTCGGTGCCGAGGAGCGCAAGCAGCGCGCAGAAGAACGCGAGCGTCACGCCAAGCGCGGCGCCGAGGAAGAGGCGCCACGCGACCGCGGCGACGACGGCGCCTGCGATTCCGCCGAGCAGCGTGAGCAGCAGGCCGTGGGTCTCGGGCATGATCGAGCCGAGGAGCGGCACGCCGAGAAGGGCGCCCGCGAGCACGATCGCGATGACGAGGACGGGCCGCAGGAGGTGCTTTCCGCAGATGAGAAGCAGGAGCCCGAGCAGCAGCAGGATGCCCGCGGGCACCAGGCTCGCGACCGGTAGATCCTGCAGCTGGAGGCTGAAGGAATCGAGCGTCGTCGCGGCCGAGGGAAGTGTCGTCGTCTGCGCGTCCATGCTGCAGCCTCCGAGAAAGCGACCGAGGGTCCGTCAGACGGAGCCTAGAGGCCGAATGGTACCGATTCGACCTTGGCGGCGCTGCGGTGCTATCCTCGCTCCCCTCGCATGAACGCTTCGCCTGTCCTCGTCGAAACCGCAGCCAGAGTCCCCATGAGCAAGCCAGACGCAGCCTCCGACCGCTCGAACGCGCTGTTTCGCGTGGCGCTGATCTCGACCGGCGGCACGATCGAGAAGACCTACGACGAGCTCGGCGGCGTGCTCGCGAACAAGGTCAGCGTGCTCGACATGCTCCTCGCGTCGCTCGATCTCCGCGGCGTCGTGATCGATCGCGTCGCGCTCATGAACAAGGATTCGCTCGAGATGAGCGAGGCCGACCACGACCTGATCGCGGACACCGCGGAGCAGCTCGCGCGCGACCACGACGGCGTCGTGATCGTGCACGGCACCGACCGCCTCGCGAAGACGGGCGACCGCATCCACGGCCTGCTCGCCGCGAAGGGTGGCGCCA
>CAIXEV010000395.1 GCA_903918555.1 uncultured bacterium
GGATCAGAAGGCTCGAGTCTGCGTCACCGGGAACGACCGCCGGCCCGGAGTCGCCGCCCTTCAGCATGCTGTCGCGGGTGTCGAGCTTCAGCCCGCCCTTCGACTTGCCGCTCGAGACCGAGTGGCAGCCGTAGCAGTTGGCGATCAGGAGCGGACGGATCTTCGACTCGAAGAACTTCACCTGGTCGGGGGTGAGCGGCGCCGAGGCGCCGTCGGCCTGCATGCCGCCTTCCATCTCGTCCTGCTCCATCTGTGGAACGGCGAGAGCGCTCGCCGCAGCGGCGAGGGCAAGCCCGACCGTCATCGGGAGCGCGAGAGTCCGGAACTGCGTCGAGAAGGTCGGCATCGGTCGAAGAACGGGTGAGACGGGATCGGGATTGCAGCCGCGGGCGGCCGCCCCGACAGTTTCGGCGCGAATCGGCCCGAACTCGCAGGAATCGATGGCAGGGGCGAGAACCGCGAGGAAATGGACGGGCGCTGCTTGCAAACGCGGCGCTTCGGGCGATCCTTTCGCTGGGAGCGCCGCTCCCGACTGCCGCCCGGAGTCCCCCTTGGGGCGGCAGGCCGACATCGTCGAACCTCCAGAGGAGCATGGCATGCGTCACCTTCGTCCCGTCGCCGTCCTTTCCGTCGCCGTCCTGTTCGCCGCTGGAGGCGCCGCCTTCGGCCAGGCCACGGACGACTGCGCCTCCGCGCCCGCCCTCAAGAGCTACGGAACCTTTCCCTTCGACTCGAACGGCGCGACCACCGACGGCGCCGCCGATGTCCTCTGCAACTTCTTCAGCAACCAGAACATCTACAACGATGTGTGGTACCGCTTCACGGCGCCCGAGACCTTCATCGTCGAGGTGTCGAGCTGCTCGCAGACCGCGCTCGACTCGAAGATCGCGATCTACGGCGGCGGCGACTGCAGCGCGCCCGTGATCGCCTGCTCGGACGACAACTGCTCGCTGCAGACGAAGGTGAGTTTCGGCGCCACCGCCGGCCAGACCTACCTGATCCGGATCGGCGCCTATGCCGCCACGGGATTCGGCTCGGGAACGGTCACGATCGGTGCGCTGCCGCTCCTCGGCGATCTCACCGATCCGTCGACCGGCATCCGCTATGTCGCGACGACGGCGACCACATGGACCGCCTCGCAGGCTCTTGCGGTGGCGCTCGGTGGAAACCTCGTCTCGATCCGCGACCAGGCCGAGCAGGATTTCGTGCGCTCGAACTTCGGCAATCTCGGTGGCGTCGACCGGCGCATCTGGATCGGGTTCAACGATGCGGCTGCCGAAGGCTCGTTCGCATGGAGCGACGGAACCCCCGCGAAGTACACCAACTGGAATCCCGGCGAACCAAACAACTCGGGTGGCGTCGAGGACTACGCGGAGCTGCTCGGCTCGAACGGCAGGTGGAACGATCTCAACGACGCCGGCGCGGGATTCCCGCACATCGCGGTGATCGAGTTGCCCGGCTCGACCAAGAATCCATGCCCCGCGGATCTTGACGGCAGCGGCGATGTCGCGGCGCCCGACCTTGGTGCGCTGCTCAACTCCTGGGGCACGCCGATCGCCGACCTGAACGCGGACGGCGACACCAACGCGCAGGACCTCGCGATCATGCTCAGCGCATGGGGGCAGTGCCTGTAAGCCCAGCGCCTGGAAGCGCGAGACCGGTCAGTTCTTCCCGAAGTTCGCCTCGCCGAGCGAGGCAAGCTGCGCGTCGCGCAGCGAGGTGATCTCGTCGAGCACGCCGGCCTCCTCGCCGCCGTCGGCGAGCGCGAAGCCCGCGCGCAGCGCGTCGCGCTGGAGGATCGACTCAGGCGGCCGGGACGGCGAGTAGCGGCGATCGTCGCCATCGACCCGATGCGCGAGCCCGCGGCGCTCGAAGATGATGAGGAGTTCGCGCGCGGTCGGCGCCGAGATCGTGCACTCGCGCACGAGCGTGTCGGCCGATGCGCCGCGACCCTCGCGGAAACGGCCGCAGATCGCGCGGAACGCGAGAATCGCCTGCGCGGGCTCGAAGAGGTCGGTCGCGTTCGGCGGCGCCGCGAGCGCGCGGCCGCCGCGGGAGAACCCTTGCAGGATCGCCGCGGTCTGCAGCCCGAACAGCACCACGAGCCACATCAGGTAGACCCACATCATGAAGAGCGGCACGAGTCCGAGCGAGCCGTAGAGCCGGCTCGCGGAGAAGCTGCCTGCAAGCGACGCGCCGAGGAAGCGCTTGCCGATCTCGACGAAGAGCGTGGCGACGAACGCCCCGAGCAGCGCCGCGCGCAGGTCGACCTTCGCGTTCGGCACCGTGACATACGCGGCGGTGAGCAGCGCCCACAGCGACACGAACGCGCCGAGCAGCGAGACGAGGTAGGTCGCCATGCTGCCGACGAAGCTCTCGGTGCCGACGAACTGCGTCATCGCCTTGAACGCAAGCGGAATCGCCGCGAACAGCACGGGACCCGCCGTGATGACGAACCAGTAGATCAGGATCCGCCGCACGAACGGCCGGCCGCTCGGCGCGCGGAAGATCGTGTTGAAGCTCGCCTCGATCGCGACCATCGTCCAGACGGCGGAGAAGACGACCGCAAGCGCGCCGACGACGCCGATCGCGGAGAGGTCGATGCTCGCCGCCTCGCGCGTGAGCGACTGGAGCCACGCCCCGAGCGGCACCTCCGCGCCCGTGGTTCCGTCGGGCGGCTTGATCGCGACCTCATGCATGCCGAGCGCGTCGATCGCAGCGCCGATCTGCTCGTCGAAGCGCTCGCCGAGGATCGCGCGCGTCGCGATCGTCGCGACCACGAGCACAGGCAGCAATCCGAAGAGCGTGCGGAACGCGAGGTTCGCCGCCATCGCGGGCGCCTGCGACTGCTTCAGCTGCGCGACGGCGAAGCGAAGCGCAGGGAGGAGGTTCTTGATCCAGGGCGCGAAATCCCGCGCGGGTTCCCGTGCGGAAGCTTGCGTCTTCATCTCCGTCGAGTTCGCGCGATCGGCCATGCCTGCATTGTGGCGACAGTCGCCGCGCCGTGCTACCGCGTGAACCGCCGCGATTCCTCAGTGGACCGCGGGGAAGCGTCCCTCGTACAGGTCGACGATCTTGGCGACGCCGCGCTCGACGGGCCACGCCTCGGCGGTCTTGCGCGCGGCTGCGCCCATGGAGGGCAGGCGGCCGTGCTGGCGGAAGATCGTCCGCATGTGCTCCGCGAGGCCATCCACATCGCCGGCCTTGTGCACGAATCCGCTCACGCCTTCCTCGACGCGGTCGACGACCGAGCCGCAGACATCGGATCCGAGGACAACCATGCCCGCGGCCATCGCCTCGAGCACCGCGTTCGGGAAGGGATCCGCGATCGGCGAAGGATGGACGAGGACATGCGACTCGCACATGAGCCGGCGCAGGTCGTCTGGCTCCGTCCAGCCGAGGCACTTGACCTGCCGCTCGACGCCGAGTTCCTTGCTGAGCGCGATGAGCGCCTGCTCGTCGGGGCCCGTGCCTGCGATGCAGTATTCGCAGTCGACCGGCGTGTCCTTGAGCGCAGCGGCGAGCGCGCGGACCGCGAGGTCGTGGCCCTTCACGCGATGAATGATGCGGCCCGACGAGACCATGCGGATCGTGGCAGGGGCCGGCGCGTCGGCGGGGCGCGTCGGATACGCATCGAGGTCAAGGAAGAACGGGAAGCTCGCCACGCGGTCGGGCGGTGCGCCGTAGCGCTTCATGCCCTCGACGCCGGGGCGGCCCGTGCTCAGCACCGCGCGGGCGCCTGCGAAGATCCACCGCACCCACGCGCTGCGCAGCTTCTCCCTGAGCCAGCCGCCCGAGCGCACCGGATTCGGGGTGTCGGTCCAGATGATGTAGTCGCGGCCGAGGATGCGCAGCAGCGAGAGCAGCGTGATGAAGGTGTAGCTCTGCCAGCCGGCGAAGACGAAGAACGCGTCGCGGTCCTTCGCGAGCCGCACGATCGACCAGTCGAAGCCCTTCTTGTCGGCGCAGACGGTGCGATAGCCCTCGCCCATCTTCGACTTCCACGGGTGCCCGCCGCTCGCGTGGTTCTTCAGCACGACCGTGGTCGATGGGATCGCCGCGGTGACATGCCGCCACAGGTAGTCGAGGTATGGCGTCGGAACCGGTGCGATCCAGTAGAGCGTTCGAGCCACGATTGTCTCCGTGCGCGCAGGCGCGAGGTGTCTGAAGAGCGATTGTCGGCCTCGGCGTGGGGCACGCTTCAACCAATTGGCGCGTATTTGAGACGCAGTCGCGCCGGAGCGGGTGTGGAACGCTCCTCGAGTCGCGCAGCGATCGGCAAAAACTGCAGACGCCCGTCGGTCGCGCGACGGGCGTCTGGGGAGTGCAAGCGTGTCCCCGCGAGGGGCGGGGCGATCGGCGGGGGCCGGTCGTTCTGGCGACTCTCGGCGAGTCGACTCCATCGAGTCAGTTCCACGAGAGCGTCAGTTCCACGAGCCCAGCAGGCGCGCCAGATCGCCGCCGTCGACCGTGCCGTTGCCGTCGATGTCTCCGGCGCCGCTGCCGCCCCAGTTGTTGAGGAGCAGCGCGAGGTCGCCGCCATTGACCGCGCCGTCGCCGTTGAGGTCCTCAGGCGCCACCGGCGGCACCGACGGACCCTTCGAGGCGACGGTGACAGAGGTCGGCGAACCGGCCGCACCGGGCTTGAAGAGGCCGATCGTCGCGACCGCGGCCTGCGGCGGGCGGTTGGCATCGAACCAGAAGTTGTACATGGTCGCGAAGCGCAGCGCGTTCGAGTTCACGCTCTGCGAGAAGGTGCCGCCGGTCCAGGTGACCGAGCCACCTGAGACGCTGCTCGTCCAGTCGGTGGCGGAGAAGGGGTCGCCCGAGTGGTAGTTGATGTCCTTGAACCCGACATTGGTGATGGTGACGCCGGCGGGCACGGGGATCGAGAACGACCGGCCCGCGCGGTCCGAGTTGAGGTTGTGCACCGCGTACTCGTAGCGCCAGGTGCCGTTGCCGTTGTTGCGCACGCTGACGCCGGCGATGAAGCGGCCGTCGTTCGGGACATCGGCGTTCGCGATCGACGCGTTCGTGTCGACGAGCGGCCACGCCTCGATCGCAGGCTTCTGCTGGATGGTCGGGCCGGTCAGCGTGAGCGCGTAGGCGCCGCCCGACAGCGCGCCGACGGTGAAGGTGCGGTACGACGCGTTGTTCATCTTGTTGCCGGCGGCCGCATCCTGCTGGTGGACATACTGCGCCTCAAAGATGAAGGTCGCGCCCGAGTTGAGCGAGGGGTTCAGGTCGTTGGCGTTGATCTGCAGGCGGCGGCCGATGGTCGCGGCGGCGGAAGGCATGCCCGAGTTGTAGGTTCCAGGGAACGCGCCCGTGGCCGCGTTGATCTCATGACGCGCGCCGAGGCCGCTCTGGCCGCCGTTGAGGCCCGAGCTGTACGGGTCGGAGCAGCCGACGCCGAGGTAGGTGCCGTTCGGATGCGCGGTGCAGGAGCCGCAAAGCGTTCCCTGAAGAGCCGTGAAGCCGTGCTTGCCCCACGACATGCCGATCTGCTCGAATCGGCCGTTCCGGTACTTGAACGCGTTCATCGGGATGAACGGGTGACGGTTGTCGGGCGACGCGAACCACTCGAGTGGCTGGGTGCCGATGTTGCAGCTCGTGGTGCC
>CAIXEV010000396.1 GCA_903918555.1 uncultured bacterium
CCGCAGCGCGGGCACCTGTCGCCTCGCCCGCGGAACTTCGCGAGTCCCGCGCGAGCCGCCCGCGACACGCCGACGCCCGCAAGCGTGAGCGGCACGCCGAGGATCAGCGAGTTCGCGAGGAACGGAAGCCAGAGCGGCTTCCACGGAAGTCCGGTGGCGGGGAGCGCGAGTTGCGCGCCTTCAGGATGACGAAGCGGGGGGATCGCGCACAAGCCGTCAGTCCACCATTTGTTCGTGTCGAGCTGGGCCGAGCCGGCGGGGTCGTTCCACTCGAGGTCTTCGCGCCATCCGCGCACCACCAGGCATCGAATCGGCCAGCCGTAGGCTCGGACCTCCTCCGTCGTAATCCCGCCCGCACGCCACTCAACGCGTCGCGCCGCATCTGGATCCGGCGCTCCAGGGTCGAGGTCGATCCGGATCGTCGACGCCGGCGTCTCGCCGCGCAGAAGTGCCCACCTTGGCAGCCGGGCCGACTCCCACTCGGCCTGCGTCTCCGTGAAAAACCGCGCGGCGCCAGGCGTCCCCCGTCCGACGAGGGCTGCAGGTACGCCGCTCGGAAGCCCCGTTCGCACGCGGACATCGCCGCCGAAGTCAAGGTAGTTGCTCAGCTCCGCCCATGTGATCTCATCGGGCCCGCCTCGCGGCGACGGAACAAAGGTGAATCGTCGAACGAAGAAGGAGTCGCTCAGTCCGGGTCCGGCTCTCCACACGACGCACCAAAGGCGTCCCTGCTCGTCTTCGGCTTCAAGGCTCATTTCAGGATTCGCGGCGCGCTCCGCTTCGATGTCGCGATCCACCCACACGCGTGGGCCGACATGCCACGACCGCGGCGTGAGGGCGGTCCACCATCTCAATGGAGCGGGCCTCGACTCTCCCGACTCACCGCTACCGATGGCGTCGGCGTCGTACACGAATCGGTACTGCGCGAGGCCTTGCGGCGAGGGGACGGACTCATCCCACGCGGCCATCCAGCTCAGGCCGATCGTCACGCACGCGCCGACAACGGCCGAGCAAAGTACCGCACGGCACGCGAGCGAAATCCACGCCCGTCGTCGTAGCACTGTGAAGCCGTGATTCACGGCCGCCATGCTACTGGGGTCCAAGCGCAGTAGAGGCCTGGCGGCTGCCGTTGCCCATTCAGGCATGGAAGGCCGCAGCCGCGACCGCTACAGCATCGGAATCTTGACCGCTTCCTGCCGTGCGCACTGCTTGGCGAGCTCGTAGCCCGCGTCGGCGTGGCGGAAGACGCCCATCATCGGGTCGTTCGTCAGGACGCGCTCGATGCGCGCGGCGGCGTCGTCGCTGCCGTCGGCCACGATCACCTGGCCCGCGTGCTGCGAGAAGCCGATGCCGACGCCGCCGCCGTGGTGGAAGCTCGTCCAGCTGGCGCCGCTTGCGGTGTTGACCGCGAAGTTGAGGATCGCCCAGTCGCTCACCGCGTCGGTGCCGTCGAGCATCGCCTCGGTCTCACGGTTCGGGCTCGCGACGCTGCCGCAGTCGAGGTGGTCGCGGCCGATCACGATCGGCGCCTTCACATTGCCGCTGCGCACGAGTTCGTTGAACAAGAGCCCCGCCTTGTGGCGCTCGCCCAGGCCCAGCCAGCAGATGCGCGCCGGCAGCCCCTGGAACGCCACGCGGTCCTGCGCCATGCGGATCCAGCGGTGCAGGCCCTTGTCGTCCGGGAAGAGCTCGAGCACGGCCTCGTCGGTGACGCGGATGTCCTGCGGGTCGCCGCTCAGCGCCGCCCAGCGGAACGGGCCGCGGCCCACGCAGAACTGCGGGCGGATGTACGCCGGCACGAAGCCGGGGAACGCGAACGCGTCGGCGAAGCCGTGGTCCAGCGCGCGCTGGCGGATGTTGTTGCCGTAGTCGAAGACCTTCGAGCCCGC
>CAIXEV010000397.1 GCA_903918555.1 uncultured bacterium
CGACGGCGGCGCTCCTCTTCGCGTCCGCCGCGCGCGCGCAGGGCGCTTGCGGCGCCGACATCAACCGTGACGGCGTCGTCGGGCCCGCGGACCTGTCGCAACTGCTCGGCGCGTGGGGCTCGTGCTCGAACTGCACCGCCGACACGAACCTCGACGGGGCGGTCGACGCCGCGGACCTGACGGTCGTGCTCGCAAACTGGGGCGCGGGCTGCGCGCCCCTGACCTGGGCGACGACCCTCGAGTACTCCCCGGATCCAGCGGTCGTGACCAGCGCAGCGATGCGCCAGGCGATCGCAGCGACAGGACGGCCGTGGCGAGTCCGCACCAACGCCAGCCCGCAGATCGAGATGCTCCTCGTGCCGCCGGGGACCTTCCAGATGGGATGCTCGTCGTCGATCCAGACCGGCTGCGCGACCGACGAGGTCCCCGTGCACGCCGTGACGCTCACGAGCGCCTTCTACCTCGGTCGGTACGAAGTGACGCAGGCGCAGTGGCTGGCCGTCGTCGGGCTGAACCCGTCGTTCTTCCAGGCGCCGAACTATCCGAACTCCGGCAACCGCCCGGTCGAGCGCCTCTCCCAGATCCAGGCGGCGAGCTTCGCCGCGTCGAGCGGGTTGCGGCTTCCGACCGAGGCCGAGTGGGAGTACGCCTATCGCGGCGGCACGACCACGGCGTATCACTCGACTCCTCGCGCTCCGATGGGCTCCAACGATCAGAACGCCGTCGTGAACATCGGTTGGATCGACGCGAATTCGAGCGGCCAGACGCACATCGTGGGCGGGCTTGCTCCGAACGCGCTCGGGTTTCACGACATGTCCGGCAATGTCTACGAGTGGTGCAGCGACTGGTACGGACCCTACTCGGCCTCGCCGCAGACGAATCCGACGGGGGGCTCGTCGGCGAGCGGCGAGCGCGTGGCTCGCGGAGGGTCGTACAACCTGCCGCCTTACTACGCGGGCGCGTCGAAGCGCTTCAAGTTCCTGCCGAACTACCAGTTCTCCCCGATCATCGGCGTGCGCGTGGCGCGAAACCCGTAAGCCGCCGCGGTGCGCGCGGTGGCGCTGCTGCAGGGTCGAGCCCGCGCGCGAGCGCTGAGCGGAGCGGATACGCTCGACGCCCCGCGCCGATGGTGGATCCCGTGCCCACAACCTCGCTTCCGTCGGGTTTCCCGGTCGAACTGCGACCGCTGCTCGTCCTCGTGATCGTGCTGGCGATCGGGCACATGGTGCTGCGCATGCGCGTTCGGAAGGGCCCGCCCGCGCGGCGCGCCGGAAAGAGGGCCTCGGTTCAACATGCCCGCGAAGCTGCGCCGATGAAGGGTGGCCGCTCGCCTGAACCCGCCGACGCGCTCGCGGCGCTGCGGCGTCAAGCGGATGAAGGAACGCAGCGCCCCTGATGCCAACCACCCGCATCCCGATCGACATTCCGAATGCGCCGACGAGCCTCCTTGTCGAGCGAGGCGCCGTCGCGCGGCTCGGCGAAGTGCTCGCGAGCGCGGGCGTGCGGCTCGACGGCCGTTCGGTTGTGCTCGCCGTCGACGAGGCGGTCCGCGCCTCGCACGGCGCGCGCGCGGCGGTCGCGCTTGCGGCCGCGGGCGCGAAGGTGAACACCGTGCCGCTGATCGCAACGGAACGCGCGAAGTCGATGCGCGCGGTCGAGGGCATCTGGTCCGCCGCGCTCGCCGGTGGCGCCGA
>CAIXEV010000398.1 GCA_903918555.1 uncultured bacterium
TCATCCACGAGGTCGGGCACAACTGGTTCCCGATGATCATCAACTCCGATGAGCGGCAGTGGACCTGGATGGACGAGGGTCTCACGACCTTCTGCCAGTATCTCGCCGAGCAGGAGTGGCAGAAGAAGTACCCCTCGGGCCGCGGCGAACCCGAGAAGATCATCGAGTACATGACGAGCGCCGAGCAGGAGCCGATCATGACGAACTCGGAGAGCGTGCGTCGGCTCGGGCCGAACGCCTACGCGAAGCCCGCGACCGCGCTCAATGTGCTGCGCGAGTCGGTGCTCGGGCGCGAGCTCTTCGACTTCGCGTTCCGCGAGTACTGCCGCCGCTGGGCGTTCAAGCGGCCCGAGCCCGCCGATTTCTTCCGCTCGATGGAGGACGCCTCGGGCGTCGACCTCGACTGGTTCTGGCGCGGCTGGGTCTACTCGACGCGTGCGGTCGACATCGCCGTCACCTCGGTCACGCGCCACACGATCGAGACTGGCGACCCCGAGCGCGTGAAGGCGGCGAAGAAGGCCGAGCGCGACGGGCGGCCGAAGACGCTGTCCGAGGAACGCAACGAGGCGCTCGCGGTGCGCGCCGACCGCTACCCCGAGCTCCTCGACTTCTACTCGACCTTCGACGAGCTCGAGGTCACCGAGCAGGACCGCCGCCGCTTCCGCGATCTCGTGGCGCGGCTCGGGGCGAGCGACGCCGAGCTCCTCGGCACGACGCTCTCGTTCACCATCGTCCGCTTCGAGAACAAGGGCGGCATCCCGTCGCCGTTGCCGCTCACCGTGACGTTCACCGACGGCTCGACGCAGGACATCACGCTGCCGGCCGAGATGTGGCGGTTCACGGGCGGCGCCCGCGCGTCGAAGCTCCTGGTCACCGAGAAGGAAGTCGCGCGCGTCGAGCTCGACCGGCGCCGCGAGACCGCCGACCGCGATCCGAGCGACAACGCGTTCCCGCAGGAGATCCGCCGCGAGTGGTTCGCGGTCGAGCCGCGCGACCGCGGGTCGAACCCGATGCGCGAGGCGCGCGACGCCGCGAAGTGGAGCGAGACGCGCACGGCGGCCGAGGCGCTCGCGAAGCGCGTGGCCGAGGCGGTGCGCGCGGGCCGCAGCGCAGGCAGCGCGATCGGCGCGGAGCCCGCGAAGGACGGCTGGGGCGTCGCGTTCGTCGTGCTCGACGGCGCGGAACAGGGTTCAGGCGGCATCGCGCAGATCGTGTCGGCCGGGCCAGACGGCGCGATCGGCGGCGACGACGACCTCTCGTTCTTCGTGACAGGCGAAGGCGCGCTGCTCGAGCGTCCGCGCATGCGGCGCTGACCGTGGCTGTGGCCAGGGACAGGGCGACGCGGAGTCGCTGTTGAGCCCTGCATTCCTCCGTTCTCACGGTATTGCGGCGTGCGCAGCCGTGACGCCGATGGACAGCACATGCCTCGTATGGATCGTTTCTGTCTCCAACGGTTCGTCGTCGTCGTCGCCGCGTTGCTTCTTGCGACGGTCCAGTCGGCGTGTCGGCCTGCGCCGGTGCCCGCGGTTCAATCCGACCTGAATCGGCTCCGACAGACCATCGTGGTGCCGGCGGGTACGACCGCTGCGAGATGGCTGATCTCCACGAATGGCAGCGGAGGACTGCTGCCCGCGCCGGGAACAACAGTTCTCCTCGCGCGACTCCAGATGGATCCAGACGCCATGAAGCAGTTGCATGGCACCGGGGGATGGTCCAGCCCAGACAGGCTTCCCGCGATGTTGGAGAAACTCCTCGAGCCCGAAGAGCAGGCCGACGCGGTGCTGCGCTGCGTCTCCCCGGAACCGGCGGAATCCATCATCTACGGCACCACCTGGATGGAGGTCGAGATGTTCGTTGACGAGGGAGCATCCGCTGTCTTCCTCATCCTGCAGAAGAGCTGAGCCGAGTCGTCGGACCCGTTGCCGTCCGACGACCTCGACGTACCCGCTTGTGCCCGCCATGACCCGGCACCGGCTTTCTCTCAGAACGGGCAGGGCGCCTCGAACGCGACGCGCGTGCCCGTCGCCGGGTGCGTGAACGCCAGCGTGCGCGCATGGAGGCACAGCCGTGGCCGCGCGCTGCGCGCCGCGCCTTCGGCGTACAGGTCGTCGCCGAGGATCGGGTGTCCGAGGGCGAGCATGTGGACGCGCAGCTGGTGGCTGCGTCCCGTGAACGGCGTGAGCTTCACGCGTGTCCACGCGAAGCCGTCTGCGCCGCCGTCGCGCCCGCGTTCGAGCACCTCGTAGTCGGTGCGGCTCGGCTTCCCTTCCGCCATGTGCACGATCTGCCGCGCGCTGCCGAGCGCTTCCTTGCGGAGCGGCAGGTCGACCGTGCCGCGGTCGCTCGCGAGGTGCCCGGCCACGAGCGCCTCGTAGGTCTTGTCGACGCCGCGCGCCTCGAACGACATGGAGAGCGTGCGGTGCGTGTCGGCGTCGCGCGCCAGCACGATGACGCCCGAGGTGTCGCGGTCGAGGCGATGGACGATGCGCGCCCCGGCGAAATCCCGCTGCAGTCGCGTCACGAGGCAGTCGGCCTTCTCCGGCCCGATCCCAGGCACCGACAGGAGCCCCGAGCCCTTGTCGCATACGACGAGGAAGGGGTCTGAGAAGAGGACCGAGTAGCCGAGATCCGTCACGGGACGGGCTACACTAACCGCCCCATGAAGCTTTGGAATCTCGCCGCCGTTTCGCTCCTCGCCGCCGCCTCGGCCTGCACCCCGAAACCGCCCGAATCACCCTCGGCGTCCGCGCCCGCCGTGGCGCCCGAGACGCGCCCCGCGGTGTCCAACCCGGCCATCGAGCCCGGCGTGACCGGCGCCCGCCAGCTGACCTTCTCCGACCGCTTCATCAAGGCCGGCGAGGCGTACTTCTCGCCCGACATGAAGCGCATCGTCTTCCAGGCGATCGAGGTCCCCGAGGGCGAGGACAGCCCCGCCGACTTCTACGCGATGTTCGTGTGCGATGTCGTGCGCGACGGCGCCGGCGACATCACCGGCGTCGCCAACATCCGCCGCGTGTCGCCAAAGGGCAGCGCGAACACCTGCGGCTGGTTCCACCCGACCGATCCGAACCGCCTCCTCTTCGCGTCGACCGTCGGCGCGCCGACCGCGCAGAACACGCCCGGCTACCAGCGCGGCACATCCCGATACCGTTGGGCGTTTCCGCCCGAGACGCGCATCGTCGAGGTCGACCTGCGCACGGCCGACGGCAGCGCGGGCTCGCTCAAGCCGCTCGAGGGCGACGGCAAGGCCTACATGGCCGAAGGCAGCTGGTCGCCCGACGGCCGCTTCATCCTGTTCTGCTCGCTCGAGTCGGGCGACGGCGACCTCTACATCCGCGACACGAAGACCGGCGCGCGCCGCGCGATCGTGACCGCGCCCGGCTACGACGGCGGCCCGTTCTTCTCGCCGGATGGCAAGCGCATCTGCTACCGATCCGACCGCAACCGCGACAACCTGCTGCAGGTGTTCGTCGCCGATCTCGTCTTCGGCGCGGACGGCTCGATCACGGGCATCGCGAACGAGACGCAGCTCACCTCGAACGAGCATGTGAACTGGTGCCCGTTCTTCCGTCCCGACGGCAAGACGCTCGTGTATGCGTCAAGCGAGATCGGCCACCGCAACTACGAGGTGTTCGAGATCGAGCTGCCGAGCAGCCCCGGCGCCACGCCGGCCCGGCGCCGCGTCACCGAGGCGGAGGGCGCCGATGTGCTGCCCGTCTTCTGCGCGGACGGCAAGTGGCTGCTCTGGACGGGCCAGCGCAACGAGACGCGCTCGAGCCAGCTCTTCGTCGGTCGCTACCGCGATCAAGGCGCCGCCAAGTGAGCGACGCCGCGCTCTCGGCCATCTCGGAGCGGCGCTATCTCATTCCGTTCCGATCGCAGCTCCTGCCTGCGATCTTCACCGACACGCTCGTGATCGGCTCGGGTGTCGCGGGCCTGCGCGCGGCGCTCGCGGCCGCGGAGCATGGCGATGTGATCGTCGCCGCGAAGGACGCGCTCGACCTCACGAACACGGCGTGGGCGCAGGGGGGCATCGCAGCCACGATCGCCGCCGACGACAGCGCCGACGCGCATGTCGCCGACACGCTCGAGGCAGGCGCCGGGCTGTGCGAGCCGGAGCCGGTGCGCGCGCTCGTCGAGGAAGGCCCGCGCGAGGTCGAGCGCCTGATCGAGATCGGCATGCGCTTCGACCGCGATGCGAGCGGCGCGCTCGCGTTGACCCGCGAAGGCGGTCACGGGCGGCGCCGCATCGTCCACACCGATGGCGACGCGACGGGACGCGAACTCTCGCGCGCGCTGCTTGCGGCGTGCCGCCAGGACCCGCGCATCCGCCTCTTCGAGAAGTGCTTCGCGCTCGACCTCGTGACCTCCGGCACCTCGAGGCGCGGCGAAGACCGCGTGCTCGGGGCGATCACGCATCATCCGAAGTACGGCCTGCAGATCATCTGGGCGCGCGCGACCATCGTCGCCACCGGCGGCATGGGCCAGCTCTGGCGCGAGACGACGAATTCGCGCATCGCGACCGGCGATGGCGTGGCGATGGCGTGGCGCGCGGGCGCGCAGGTCGCGGACCTCGAGTTCGAGCAGTTCCACCCGACCGCGCTCTATGTCGCGGGCGCCGCGCGCTCGCTCATCTCCGAGGCCGTGCGCGGCGAGGGTGCGCACCTCGTCGACCGCGCAGGCCGACGCTTCATGGAAGGTCGCCACGCGCTCGCCGAGCTCGCGCCGCGCGATGTCGTGAGCCGCGGGATCATCGAGCACCTCGCCTCGACGCAGGAGCCGAATGTGTTCCTCGATGCGCGTGGGCTTGGAAGCGCCGGCTTCGAGACGCGGTTTCCCGGCCTCTTCCGGCTGCTTTCGGGCTACGGCATCGACCCGGGCACGGCGCTCATCCCCGTCATGCCCGCCGCGCACTACACGATCGGCGGCGTCTGGACCGACCTCGACGGCCGCACCAATGTCCCCGGGCTCTTCGCCTGCGGCGAGGCCGCGTGCAACGGCCTGCATGGCGCCAACCGCCTCGCCTCGAACTCGCTCCTCGAGGGCCTCGTCTTCGGCCGTCGCGCAGGCGTCGCAGCCGCGACCGCGGACGGCGGCGCGCGCGGGAACATCCGCATCGTGAGCGACATCCGGCCGAGCGAGAAGGGCGAGCTCGACCTCGTCGATGTGCGCTCGAGCCTCCGCAGCGCCATGTGGCGCAATGTCGGCATCGTCCGCGCCGGCAACCGCCTCGCGGACGCGCTCGACATGGCGCACTTCTGGTGCCGCTACTCGCTCGACAAGATCTTCGACGACCTCGCCGGCTGGGAGATCCAGAACATGCTCATGTGCGCCACGCTGGTCGCGGAGGCCGCGCGCGCCCGCGAGGAGTCGCGCGGCACCCACACTCGCAGCGATTTTCCGGCGATGCGCGCGTCCGAGGCGCATCATCGGCTCTACTCCGCCATGCACGGTCGGCCCGTGCACCGTGCGGTTGGAGCAGCCACGGCCGCCGTCAAGTAGCCCCCAGGCCCCGCGCGATGCGCAGCGTCCGAAGCATCCTTCCGTCGTCCAGCGCCATCGCGTTCGCGGTGCTCGCGTTCGCGTCGCTCGCCGCGTGCGGTCCGCGCGTCGAGTATCGCGCGCGCCCTGGGTACGCCTCGAGCGAGGAACTCCCGGACGAGATCGTGCTCAAGGACGGGACGGTCATCCGCTATGTGCCGCTCTCGGAGTTCCTCGCGCGCCGAAAGGCCCGCGAGGAAGGGCGCAGCTACGAGCCGCCGTCGACCGAGAAGGCGGCCGCCGATCCGCAGAAGCCGGGCTTCCGTGCCTGGGATGAAGCCGAGGACGGCTCGGTGCGCATGCAGGCGCTCATGCCCGAGCATGTCGTCGCCAACGCCATGCGCGCCTTCCGCGAGGAGCGCTACGGCGACCTCTGGGATCAGCTGGTCTCCGACGGAGTGAAGCGGCGCGCGGCCGCGGAAGGCGGCCCCGACGCCGCGCGCGAGCGCTTCGTCGGTTGGTGCGCGAAGAACCGCTCCGACGCGATGACGCTGCTCAACCGCATGAGCTTCGCCTTCAGTTCGAACGGGGTGGTCATGCGCAAGACCGGCGACAACATGCTGCAGATGACGCTGACGCCGCAGGTGATCAAGGACTTCAAGCTGCGCGTGGTCGAGGTGTCGTTCGAGACGACGCCCGAAGGCGACCGCGTGAAGCTGGCCGGCATTCGGTAGTTCGAGTGGCCGCGGCTGCGGCCGCTCCCTCTGCTGGTCAGGTCTTGGAGAGGATCCAAGACCTGCCGGCGGTGCGCCGCGTCATGAGAATGGCGCATGGGAATGGCGCACGGCACGTGCCATTCAGTGCCAGGCACTGCGCGGCACGTGCCGTGCACGGCCATTCGGGTTCGCGTTGCGCGCGGCACCGTCGGAAGCAGCCCCCCAAGGGCGCCAGAGCCGACCCCGCAGGGGAATGGTGCACGGCACGTGCCAGTCAGTGCCAGGCACTGCGCGGCACGTGCCGTGCACCATTCAGGTCGCTGCGGAGTCCAAAAAGCACACGCGCCGAGGGTGTGCCTCGGCGCGCGTGGATCTGGATTGGGTTGGAGCCCGCGCTTACGCGCCTGCGCCTGCGACCGGAGTCGGAGACGGCTCGTTCGGGCCGTGCCCGCCGTCGTCGCCGCCGCCACCGTCGCCCGTGCGGGTCGCCTTGAAGGTCAGGTGATCCTGGCCTTCGATGCGGGTGACATGGATCTCGTCGCCAGACTTGAACTCGCCCATGAGAAGGTTCTCGGCGAGCGGATCCTCGATGTACTGGCCGAGCGCGCGGCGCAGCGGACGCGCACCGAAGTCGGGGTTGTAGCCCTTGTCGATGAGGAACTCCTTCGCGGCGGCATCGAGCTCCATCTTCATGCCCTTCTCGGTGAGGCGCTTGCGCACCTTCGAGAGTTCGTACTCGATGATGGTGACGAGATCGTCCTTCAACAGCGGGCGGAACACGACGACATCGTCAAGACGGTTGATGAACTCGGGTCGGAAGAACTTCTCGACCTCGCCCATCAGCGACTTGCGCATCTTCTCGTAGTCCTGCACCTCGGACCGCTTGCCGAAGCCGAACGACGCGCCGCCCTTGATGATGTCGGCGCCGAGGTTCGAGGTCATGATGAGGATGACGTTCTTGAAGTCGACATGGCGGCCGAAGCTGTCGGTGAGTCGGCCTTCCTCCATGATCTGGAGGAGCATGTTGAAGA
>CAIXEV010000399.1 GCA_903918555.1 uncultured bacterium
AAGTGAACGGGGGATCATGTTCCCTTGACCAAATCCGTACTTGAACAAATCCGCATGCGCCGAGCGCGCGCGCGCCCGCGCACCCGCCCCGCGCCAAGGCCTCAGTTCACCACGGTTCGACAAGGCCCGCGCGAATCTCGCGAAGCCGCTTCCACATCGCGGCATCTGGCTCGATCGCAGCACGCGCGAGAGACGCCGTCGTCTGCGCGAGATCCTCGGCGCGCGGCCGCGCGTTCGGGTTCAGCGCGCCGGCCTCGACCGCGAGCCGGTAGACCTCGAGCGCGCGCGACTGCTCGCCGAGCGCCGCGAATGCCTCGGCCGCCGGGCAGAGCGCCCCCGCGCGGAAGATGTCGGCGACGCCGTCCTGGTTCGCGACGAACGATGCGAGGCCCTTCTCGAGCTCCGCAAGGCCGGCAGCCCGGTCGCCTGCGCCGGCGATCCGGCGCGCGATGTCCGCCGTGATCGGCAGCTCCGCCTCGGGCGCCCAGCGAACCTCGTCGCGCAGCGCCTTCGCCGCGTCGACGAGCGTGAGCGCCGCAGCAGACTCGCCGCGGGCGATGCGCGCGTCAGCAAGTCCAAGATACGAGCGAATGTGGATCTCGCGCGCGACCTTTCCCTTCGCTCGGGCGTTGAGCTCCATGATGCGCGACCAACGCGCTTCGTCGATGTCCTTCCGTCCCGCAAGCTGTGCGCAGATCGCAAGCGCGTTCGCGGTCAACTCGAAGTTGCCCGTCGCGACGGCGCGGTCGGCCTCCAGAAGCGCGGCGTCGAAGTCCACGCCGGGCCGCGCGGCCATCACCGCGGCGACCTTGCCCTTCTCGGCCTCGCCAAACTTCTTCTCGAGCTCGATGGCCTCCGCCTCCTGACCACGCCAGACCTGCGCCTGCGCGAGCTTCGACAGCACGCGGTCGGACTGCCACTGCTGCGCGTTCGCGATCGCGGTGCGCGCGAGACGCGAGAAGGTCGCCACCGCTTCGGTGCGGCCGCCCTTCGCTGCGTCGATGGCGAGATCGCCGTAGACAACGCCCTTGCGCCAGTTCGCGATCTGGTTCGCAAACGCCATGCTGCGCGTCTTCATGCCGATCGAGAGCGCCGTCGTCGCGGCGATCTCCTGCACGCGCGCGCGGTCGCGCTCATGCGGGTTGACGGGAATCTGCGACGCCGCATCGAAGCCGAGCTCGATCAGATCGACCTGGAATGGCTTCGGCGCGGTCGCTTCGGTCGTCGCCGCGGGCGACTGCTGCTGGGTTGCAGGCGCCGGTGCAGGAGTCACGGCCGTCGGAGTCACTGCTGGCGGAGTCGCGAGGACGAGAAGCGCAACGGCGAGATGGAGCATGCTCGGAGACCCAGGTTCTGAAGGCGATCGAGAGTGAAAGGGCCTGGTGGCGGTTTCCCGCCACCAGGCCTGTATTGTTGCATCCCGTCAGGAAGACGGGAAGTTGAGTTGCATTACGGGCAGTTGCCCCAGCCAGCGAGCAGCGCGGCGAGATCTTCCGCGCCGACGGTGCCGTTGCCGTTG
>CAIXEV010000400.1 GCA_903918555.1 uncultured bacterium
GGCATGGCGGCCTCGGCACGCCGCGCAGCCTCGCGGAGACGCTCGCCGGCAAGCCCGCGATCCAGTGGACGCTCGAGCGGCTCGGTCGCTCGAAGTCGGCCGACTGCATCATCCTGCTCGTGCCCGAGGGATTCGATGTCGACGGCCTGATCGACCGCCGGCAGATCAGGCTTCCGATCGAGATCCACCGCACGAACGGCAGCCCGTTCGGCCCGGTGCGTCCCGCGATCAACAGCGCGCGGCTCTGGAGCGACAGCTCGTGGCGCGGCGGCATCTGCGGCCTCACGGTGTACGACGAGGTGCTCGCGCCGCAGGCCATGCTCGCGGCGATGGAGCGCTTCGACATGACGGCCGGCGTGGTCGTCGGCCCGGACTGGCCGCTCGTGCAGGTCGACGGCGTCGGCGGCTGCGATGCGATCATCGAGCGGCACCGCGTGCGGCCGAGGGAGATTCGCATCGTCGTCACGCAGTCGCCGCCGGGACTGTCGGGCGCGCTCATCGAGCGTTCGCTCGTCAAGGAGTTCGCGGCGGGCGGCCGCAGCGGAACGCTGGCGTCGCGGCTCGTGTACGACCCGCTTCGCCCGCAGCAGGATCCGATCGTCAAGGAGCTGTGCGTCCAGGTCGATCACACCATCCGCCGTTCGTTCATCCGCGCGGTGTTCGACACGCCGCGCAACATGACGCGCATCCGGCGCGCGATCGAGCCCGTGGTCTCCGGCAACGGCGAAGGCGCGCCGAACGACGGCCTGCTTGGCCTCGATGCGCGCGCGGTCGACGAGCTGCTCGAGCACCAGTTGTACGACACCGTGCCGTACATGACGCCGCAGCACCTGATCGTCGAGCTCAACACCGGCCGGCAAGGCTCGGGCGCGTCGAGCCCGCACCGCTACGGCACGGTGCAGCGCCCCGTGATGACCGAGCGCCGCTTCATGCGCCTCGTCGAGCAGGTGGCCGAGAGCCGCGACTGCGTGATGACCTTCGGCGGCGCGGGCGATCCGTTGCTCCACCCCGATGTCGTTCCGTTCATCCGCGCCGCGAAGGAAGGCGGCGTGCGCGGCGTCCATGTGCGCACCGAGCTTCTCTGCGAGCGTTCGCTCATCGACGCGATGCGCGAGGCGGGCGCCGATGTCATCTCGGTCGATCTCGACGCGGAGACGCCCGAGACCTACCAGCGCATGCACGGGACCGACCAGTACTCCCGTGTGTTCGCGAACCTGCAGTACATCTACGAATCCCGCGTCTCGCTCGCGGGCGCGCCCGGCATCGACACCATCTCGGTGCCGTGGATCGTGCCGCGCATGCAGCGCCGCGTCGAGAGCTACGAGGACATCGAGCTGTTCTTCGACCGTTGGCAGCTGTTCTTCGGCACCGCGCTGCTCGAGGGAGCGCCGCCGTTCGACCCGACGCCCGAGATGCCCGCGGATCCGCTCGCAAGCGCGCGCGCGCCGTCGCGCGTGATGTTCCGAGAGATGCTGCGCCGCATGGTGGTGCTCTCCGACGGCAGCGTGCCGCTGTCCGAGCTCGACCTGCGCGGCGAGCGCATCTTCGCCCACATCGACCGCGTCCCGCTCCTCCAGATCTGGCGCGACCTCGTCGCACGCCGCAAGCAGATCCGGCGCGAGCACGGCGAATCGCACCTCGACCTCCGCACGAGGACCCCGTGAACGGCCCGACCGCTGCATCGACGACCGCCTCGACGCCGCGCGCCGCGGATTCCGTGCTCGCGGTCGTCATCGGCCGTGCAGGCAGCAAGGGGCTTCCGCGCAAGAACGCGCTGCCCGTGGCGGGTGTGCCGATGCTCGCGCGTTCGGTGCGCTTCGCGAAGGCCTCGCGCGAGATCGACCGCGTCGTCGTCTCGACCGACGGCGAGGAGATCGCCCGGATCGCGCGCGACGAAGGCGTCGAGGTCTTCCTGCGGCCCGACAGCGTGTCGAACGACCAGGCCACCGTCGACAGCGCGGTGCGGCACGCCGTCGCCGCGAGCGGCTCGCAGGACGGCATCGTGGTCATCCTCTACGGCAATGTGCCCGTGCGGCCCGCCGACCTCGCCGACCGCGCGGTGCGGCTCCTGCGCGAGACGAGCGCCGACAGCGTGCAGAGCTACTACCGCGTGGGCAAGACGCATCCGTACTGGATGTCGCGGCTCGATGCGGATGGCCGCGTCTCGCAGTTCGTCGAGAACCGCATCTACAGGCGCCAGGAGCTGCCGCCGCTCTTCATGCCCGATGGCGGCGTGATCGCGGTGCGCCGCGCGAGCCTGTTCGATGTCCGCGAGGGCGAACCGCATGCGTTCTTCGGCCGCGATCGCCGCGGCATCGAGACGCGTGAGGGCGATGTGATCGATGTCGACAGCGCGCTCGATCTCGCGGTGGCCGAGGCGATCCTCGCCGCACGCGAGCGCGAAGGAGTTCCCGCATGAATCCGAGTTCGTCTCCACGCACGATGTCCATCGCCGGCCGGAGCATCGGCCCCGGATGCGCCCCGTTCGTCATCGCGGAGATCGGCGTCAACCACGACGGCGACATGGCGAGCGCGCGCGAGCTCGTGCGCGCCGCGAAGCTCGCCGGCGCCGACGCCGCCAAGTTCCAGATGTTCGACGCGACGATGCTGATGTCGCTTGACGCCGTGCTCGCGACCTACCAGCGCGACCGCGGTGCGCGCGATCCGCGCGAGTTGCTGCGCGGACTCCAGCTCACGCCCGAGTGCCTCGGCGAGCTCGCGGACGAATGCGTGAAGGTCGGGCTCATGCCGATGGTCACGGTGTTCTCGCTGCCGCTCGTCGATCGCGCGCGCACGCAGGCGTGGAAGGCCTTCAAGATGGCCTCGCCCGACATCGTCAATCTTCCGCTTCTGCGCGCGATCTCCGCGCTCGGCAGGCCCATGGTCGTGTCGACGGGCGCCGCGACGCGCGAGGAGGTCGCGCGCGCCGCGCAGTGGCTCGCGCCACAGCAGGATCTCGCGTTCCTCCAGTGCACCTCGAGCTATCCGACGCGCGATGATTGCGCGGCGATCGGCGGCATGCACGAGATCGCGTCGCTCACGGGCCGCATCGTCGGCTACAGCGACCACACCGCGTCGATCGACACGGGCGCGATCGCGGTGGCGGCGGGCGCGTCGATCCTCGAGAAGCATCTCACCTACGACCGCGAGGCGAAGGGCCCGGACCACGCCGCGAGCCTCGATCCGCGGCAGTTCGCGGCGTATGTGCAGCTCGCCCGCCGCGCCGCGCGCATGGTCGGCGGCGCGACGAAGGAACTCCAGGATGTCGAGCGCGATGTGCGCCGCGTGAGCAGGCAGTCGCTCGTCGCCGTGCGCGACCTGCCGTCGGGCCATGTCGTGACGCCGGCCGATCTCGAGGTCAAGCGCCCGGGAACGGGCGTCTGCGCGAGCCGCTTCGACGAGGTCGTCGGCCGGCGCCTCGCGCGCTCGGTCGCGGCGGACCGCGTGCTCGACGAGGCGGACATCGCGTGGCCGGTCGCCGCGGAGACGAGCCTGTGAACGGCGGCGGCCCGCGGCGGATCGCGGTCGTGACGGGAACGCGCGCGGAGTGGGGACTGCTTTCGCCCGTGTGCGATGCGATCCTGGCGCGGCGCGATCTCGCGCTCGAGGTCTGCGCGGGCGGCGCGCATCTCCTCGATCCCGCGGACGGCGGCGATCCGACCGTGACCTTGGTCGAGGCGAGGGGACACTCCGTCCACCGCTTCGCCATGCAGCGCGAAGGCAGGAGCGGCCGTGCAGCCGACGCGGCGGCGCTCGGGGTCGGCGTCTCGGAACTCGCTTCGATCTTCGAGCGGCTCGCGCCCGACATCGTCGTCGTGCTCGGCGACCGCATCGAGGCGTTCGCGGCCGCGAGCGCCGCGTCGATCGGCGGCATCCGCGTCGCGCACATCCATGGCGGCGACCGCGCCGAGGGCATCGCCGACGAGGCGATGCGCCACGCGATCACCAAGCTGTCGCACATCCACTTCGCGGCCAGCGCGCAGAGCGCGGAACGCATCGCGCGGCTCGGCGAGGACGACGCGCGCATCCACCTCGTCGGCTCGCCTGCGGTCGACGGGCTCGACGCGCTGCCGGCCATGTCCGGCGAGCGGCACGCCGAACTCGGCGCGCCTGACTTCGTGTTCCTCATGCATCCGGTCGGCCGCGCCGACTCCGACGAGGAACAGGACGCGCTGCGCGCGCTCGAGGCGCTCGTCGCCCGAGGCCGCGTCACGGCGCTCGCGCCCAACAGCGATCCCGGACGCGATGGAATCGCGCGGGCGATTCGCACCATGTCGTCACGGCCGGCGGACCGCGTGCGGGCCCTCTCCAATCTTGGGCGAACCGAGTTCATCGGGCTCTTGAAGCACCCCGGCATCCGCGCGATCGTCGGCAACTCGAGCGCGGGGCTGATCGAATGCGCCGCGCTCGGCGTGCGCGCCGTCAACATCGGGCCGCGGCAGGGCGGCCGCGAGCGCGCCGACAATGTGCGCGATGTCGCGACCGGCGACGGCGCCGCCCTCGCCCGCGAGCTCGACGCGCTCGGCGGCTGGATCCCCTCCGGGCTGCATCCGTATCTCGCAGGTGGCGCAAGTGACAAAATCGCCGCGGTTCTCGGCACCTGCGACCTTTCGCGGCATGGCCTCGCGAAGCGAAACACCTTCTGACCGGGTCGGTTTGGCCCGCCTGCGGCGGTCGTGCGGGCGTGTCCGTCTTGCGTGCGCGACTTCTGCGCAATGGCGCACAAACGCGGTGCTTGGTGTGAACTCGCGGGGCGGAAGCGCCGATTGCCCTGTTTGACGGGCTCGTTGCATTTGATGTGCGCGAAGCCTTGGGTGATCGGTTCCGGGGAATCCGGAAGCAGGAGGACATGGTCGATGCCTGAACATCTGACAACCGCCGGTGGTTCGAACGAATGCATGAAGGTCGCCAATGCGGCCGTCAAGCAGCTCAACCACATCGCGACCCTCCCCGAGGTCACCCTCGGCATCATCGAGCTCGTGGAGAATCCCCGTTCGAGCGCCCAGGCGCTCAACGCGCTCATCGGACGCGATCCGGCCCTTTCCGCCCGTGTCCTCCGTGTCGTCAACAGCGCGTTCTACGGTCTTCCCCAGCAGCTCGGCTCGATCAACCGCGCGATCTCGCTCCTCGGCCTCAACGCCGTCAAGAACATCGCGATCGCGGCCAGCCTCGCCAAGCTCTTCCGCGGCGGCGCGCTCTGCGACCGCTTCGACGCGAAGGATCTCTGGACGCACTCGATCTCCGTCGCCACCGCGGCGCGGCTGCTCGCGAGCCACACCAAGAAGGTCCAGAGCGACGAGGCGTTCCTCTCGGGCCTCATGCACGACATCGGCATCGTGGTCGAGCTTCAGAGCGACCGCGCCAAGCTGGTGAAGGTGTTCACCGACATGCAGTTCGACGGCGACGGCAACCCGCTGATCGACTTCCGCATGGTCGAGCGCTCGGTCTTCGGCGCGGATCACTGCCACTTCGGACTCGCGCTGTGCGAGCAGTGGAAGTTCACCAAGTCGCTGGTCTCGGCCTGCGGCTACCACCACGACCCGAACGAGGCTCCGGCCGAGACGCGCAACATGGCGTGGCTCATCCTTCTCGCCGACGAGCTTGCGGCCGACAACGGCGGATTCAACGCCGACATCATGTCGCACCAGCCCTCGGCCGAGGCGCTCGCGGCGCTCGAGATCTCGCAGGAAGGCATCGAGGCCGTGAAGGCCGCGCTGCCCTCCGCGCTGAGCGAGGCGTCGGCGACCATGAACGGCTGAACGCCGCGCGAATCGCGCCGTTCTCCGTGATCTTCCCGCAACCCTTGCAATCGGGCGTCCGACCCGCGTAGCATCGCGGCATGTCCTCGACCGTCCGCATCGACTTCTCGCGGCCGATCGCGCTGTTCCCGCTGCCTGCGGTGTCGCTCTACCCGCACACCGCGGAGTGGTTGGTCGCCTTCGAGCCGCGCTACCGCCAGATGGTCGAGGACTGCCTGCGCGCGCGCGGAGAGGCGTCGGCC
>CAIXEV010000401.1 GCA_903918555.1 uncultured bacterium
ATCTTCTGGGCGCTGCCGCTCATGGCCATGCAGCAGTGGCAGAACGAGCACCTCGTGAAGTTCGGCGCCGGCAAGTGCGACTATGTCGACTACCTCACCTTCCAGGACAAGCTCGGCCTCCTCACCGCCAACGCGACGACGCCGTATGTCATGGCGTTTCCCAATCTGAAGGAGACGGGCCCGCTCGTGTTCGAGGTGCCCGCCGGCCCCACCGCGGGCGGTTTCTTGGACTTCTGGCAGCGGCCCATCACCGACTCGGGCCAGACTGGGCCGGACAAGGGTGCGGGCGGCAAGTATCTGATCCTCGGCCCAGACGACCCCGACATGAAGCCGGAAGGCTACTTCGTGTTTCGTTCGCCGACGGTGAACATCTGGTCCGGCCACCGCGCGCTCGATCCCGATCCGACCAAGGCGAAGGCGCTCGTCGCCGCGCTGAAGATCTATCCCTACAGCCAGCGCGCGAACCCGAGCCCGACGCGACATGTGTCGCCTGATGGCCGAGCGTGGAGCGGCATGCAGCCGCGCGGCCTCGCCTACTGGGAAGGCCTCGCCAAGATCATCAACGAAGAACCCGTGCAGGAGCGCGACCGCGTCGTGATGGGCATGCTCCAGCCGCTCGGAATCGAGAAGGGCAAGCCGTTCGCTCCGACCGAACGGCAGAAGCGGATCCTCGTCGACGCCGCGCGAACCGGCGAGGTGATGGCCCGCACCATCGCCTACGAGAAGCGCTTCGAAGGGTCGAAGGTCTGGCCCGGCAAGCAGTGGGACATCTCGCTCTTCCTGAAGGAGACCAACCAGGAAGCGCCGTATCACACCCAGCTCGACGAGCGATCCTCGTGGTTCTACGAAGCCGTCGGCGTCGGGGTAGGCATGATGGGCCGCATCGTCGGGTTCGGCCAGCTCTATCTCGAGTGCGCGAAGGATGGTGCAGGCAACTGGCTCGACGGCAGCAAGACCTATCGCCTGACCGTTCCCAAGGACGCGCCCGTCGCCCAGTTCTGGTCGTTCACCGCGTACGACAACGAGACGCGCTGCTTCGTCGACACCGGCGCCCGGCCGGACCGCTCGTCGCGCGACGACATCGTGAAGAACCCCGACGGCAGCGTGGACCTCTACTTTGGCCCCACCGCGCCGAGCGGCAAGCCCGAGAGCAACTGGATCAAGACCCTGCCCGGAAAGGGCTGGTTCGCCTACTTCCGGATGTACGGCCCGACGCAGCCCTACTTCGACCGTTCGTGGGTGCTGCCGGACATCGAGCCGATCGGGTGAGCTTGGCGTCGTCGAAAGCGTGATCGCGTCCTAAGCGATCTCGGCTCCACCTCGCACGATAGGTACGGCTCCAGGCAGCAGCGCCCCGCCCCGCGAGCAGACTCTGTACGACACCCCTACCCATGCATACGGTTCTCATCCAGCATTCCCCGCAGTTTCTGAGCCTTCTCGACGAGCGCAGCGCCCTGCTGTGGAAGATGAATCTCTGCTTCATCGTCGTCGCGGCCGTGTTGGTGTTCCCGGCGTACAGGATGCGGCGACGCTCGCTTGCCGCCGCGCTCCCCATCGTCGGCGCGTGCGTTTCTGCGTTTCTCGGGGCCGCGCTCTTTCAGGGGTGGTGGACTCGCCTCAGGCAGGCGGCCACGAGCGAGGAGGACCTTCAG
>CAIXEV010000402.1 GCA_903918555.1 uncultured bacterium
CGCCGAGGCCGAGCGCCGCCAGGTCGAGGCGCAGCGCCGCGACATCGAGCTGCGCCTCGCGCGCAGCACCATCGAGGCGCCGCGTGCTGGCATCGTCAGCCGCCGCGCGGCGCGCATCGGCGCGATCGCCTCGATGGCCGGCGAGCCGCTCTTCCGCATCGTCGCGGACGGCGCGATCGAGCTCGAGGCCGAGGTTCCCGAGATCAGGCTTCCACGGCTCGCGCCGGGACAGGCGGTGCGCGTCGAGCTGGCCGGGCTGCCGCCGGTCGAGGGCCGCATCCGCCTCCTGCCCTCCGAGGTCGACCGCGCCACGCGCCTCGGCAGGCTGCGCGTCGCGCTGCCCGTCGATCCTGCCTTGCGCGTGGGCCGCTTCGCGCGCGGGACGATCGAGACCGCGCGCCGCGAGGCGATCTCGCTGCCGCTCTCCGCGGTGCGCTTCGACGAGCGCGAGGCCTCGGTCCAGGTCGTCGCGGCGGGCCGCGTCGCGACGCGACGGGTCGTCCTCGGCGCCATCGCGGGGGGGCGCGCGGAGGTCGCGAGCGGCCTCGCCGAGGGCGAGAGCGTCGTGCTGCGCGCCGGGGCCTTCCTGCGCGACGGCGACGCGGTGCGCGAGGTCAGGCAGCCGCGATGAGGCTCGACGTCTCCGCCTGGGCGATCCGCAACCCGATCCCGCCGATCGTCCTGTTCCTCGTGCTGGGCGTCCTTGGCGTCGTCGCGTTCCGCGGCCTGCCGATCACGCTCTTCCCCAACATCGACATCCCCATCGCCACGGTGACGGTGACGCAGGCCGGCGCCGCGCCGGAGGAACTCGAGAAGCAGGTCACGCGCAGGATCGAGGATGCCGTGTCCGGCATCGCCGGCGTCAAGCACATCATCTCCAAGGTGTCCGACGGCCAGTCGCTGACCACCATCGAGTTCCGGATCGAGACGCGCATCGACCGCGCGGTGAGCGACGTCAAGGACGCGATCGCGAAGATACGCTCCGACCTGCCGCGCGCGATCGACGAGCCGATCGTCCAGCGGCTCGACGTCGCCGGCCTGCCGATCCTCGTCTACGCGGCGGACTCGCCCGCGCGCTCGATCGAGGAGCTGTCGTGGTTCGTCGACGACGTGGTGATCCGCCGCCTGCAGGCGCTGCGCGGCGTGGGATCGGTCGAGCGCATCGGCGGGGCGACGCGCGAGATCCGCGTGCTGCTGGATCCCGCCCGGCTCGCGGCGCTGGGCGTGACCGCGGCGGAGGTCAACCGCCAGCTGCGCGCCACGCGCGTCGATCTCGCGGGCGGGCGCGTCGAGCTTGGCGGGCAGGAACAGGCCGTGCGCACCCTCGCGGCGGCGAGCCGCATCGCGCAGCTGGAGGAGACCAAGCTCGTCATCGGCGGCGGGCGCACGCTTCGCCTCGCCGACGTCGCGACGATCGAGGACGGCATCGCCGAGCCGCGCAGCTTCGCCCGGCTCGACGGCCGCCCGGTCGTGGCCTTCGCGATCTCCCGCGCGCGCGGCGCGAGCGACGCCACCGTGACCGAGGCGGTGGAGAAGGAGCTCGCGGCGATCCGCGCCGCCAATCCCGGCACGAGCTTCGCGGCGATCGACGGGACGGTGCGCTACACGCTGGGCAACTACCGCTCGGCGATGCGCGCGCTCGTCGAGGGCTCGATCCTCGCCGTGCTCGTCGTCTTCGCCTTCCTGCGCGACCTGCGCGCCACGGTCATCTCGGCGGTCGCGCTGCCGCTGGCCGCGATCCCCGCCTTCTGGGCGATGAGCGCGCTCGGCTTCTCGCTCAACCTCGTCAGCCTGCTCGCGATCACGCTGGTCACCGGCATCCTGGTCGACGACGCGATCGTCGAGGTCGAGAACATCGTGCGGCACATCCGCATGGGGAAGTCGCCCTACCGC
>CAIXEV010000403.1 GCA_903918555.1 uncultured bacterium
GCGCCCCCTGCGAGGCTCCCGAGGAAGGTCCGTCGCGTCAGCGTCGAACGGTGGTGCGTGGGATCGATCGGCTGCATGGCAGGTTCAGGACTTCGTCAGGAAATCATCGAGGTTGAGGATCACATTCGCCGCCGCCACCAGCGCTGCGTCGCGCGCGAGGTCGACCGAGCCCTCGGCCGCGCGCCCCGCGAGCGTGCGCGCCACCTCGTCGCGCCCCGCGTACCGCGCGCGCTCCGCCGCGACAAGCGCCGCGAGCCGCGCGACCTCGCCCTCGAGCGCCGCTCGCCCGAGCGCGCGCTCGAGCATCGCACGCACCGCGACCGCGTCGTCCGAGTGCGCGCGCGCCGACACCGCGAGCGCCTGCGCTGCCTCGAGATACGGGGTCGTTCAGCATGACAAGCGCGGCAAGCGGCGTGTTCGTGCGCACGCGCCGCACCGCGCAGGTCTCGCGGCTCGTCGCGTCGAACGCGATGAACGACGGATACGGCGAGCTTCGCCGCAGGAAGGTGTAGATCGCGCGGCGGTAGCGGTCCTCGCCCTCGCTCGTCCTCCACGCGTCGCCCGAGTAGACGACCTGCCACACGCCGTCGGGCTGCGGCGGCATCACGGGCGGCCCGCCGATCTTGCGCGACAGGAGCCCGCTCACCGCAAGCGCCGTGTCGCGGATCTGCTCGGCCTCGAGCCGCACGCGCGGCGCGCGCGACCAGAGCCGGTTGTCCGGGTCGCGCTCGAGCGCCTCGGCCGTCACGACCGAACTCTGCCGGTAGGTCGCGCTCAGCACGATCTCGCGCAAGAGCGCCTTCGTCGAGAACCCGCGCGCGACCAGCACGCCCGCGAGGTGGTCAAGCAGCGCCTGGTCGCTCGCACCCGAGCCCATCACGCCGAAGTCCTCGCTCGTCTCGACGATGCCGCGGCCGAAGAGCATTTCCCACGCGCGGTTCGCCGCCACGCGCGCAAACAGCGGGTTGTCGGCGCTCGCGACCCACCGCGCCATGCCGAGCCGATCGCCCGGCTGCGCGTCACCGCGCACGGCGCCGAGCGCGGCCGGCACCGCAGGCGACACCTCCTCCTGCGGGCTCGAGAGCGACCCGCGCGCCAGCAGATGCGTCTTTCGCCGCGATTCCGCCGCGAGTTCGCGCAGGATCGGCGCGCTCGTCTTCACGCCCGCGCGCTCGACCTCGAGCCGCGGCGCGTCGTCGTCGCGGTCGGCGTCCTCCGTCTGGTTGAGGTACGCCAGGAAGCTGAAGTACTCGCGGTGCGAGAACGGGTCGTACGGATGCCCGTGGCACTGCACGCACTGGAAGGTGACGCCGAGGAACGACTGCCAGGTCGTCGACACGCGGTCGAACACCGCGGCCATGCGGAACTCCTCGTTGTCGGTGCCGCCCTCGGTGTTCGTCAGCGTGTTGCGGTGGAACGCGGTCGCGAGGCGATCGGCGTCGACCACGTCCGGCATCATGTCGCCCGCAAGCAGCCGCACCGCGAACTGGTCGTACGGCATGTCGGCGTTGAGCGCGTCGATCACCCAGTCGCGCCACGCCCAGATGTCGCGGCGATTGTCCTTCTCGTAGCCCTGCGTGTCGGCGTAGCGCCCGAGGTCCATCCACACGCGCGCGAAGCGCTCGCCGTACGCGGGGCCCGCGAGCAGCGCGTCGACGAACCGCTCGTACGCATCGGGCCGCGTGTCGGCGAGAAACGCCTCGCGCAGCGCCTGGTCGGGCGGCAGGCCCGTGAGGTCGAGCGCCACGCGCCGCGCGAGCGTCGCGCGGTCGGCCTCGGGCGGAGGCGCAAGCCCAGCGGACTCGAGCCGCGCGAGCACGAAGCGGTCGAGCGGCCGCGCGATCCACGCCGCGCGCACGACCGCCGGCACCGCGGGCTCGCTTCGCGGCAAGAACGACCAGTGCGCGCCCCACGAGGCGCCTTCCTTGATCCAGCGTTCGATCACGCGCACTTCCGCCGGCGACAGCGGCGTCCCCTCGGGCGGCATGCGGCGGTTCGCATCGTGGGTCGTGATGCGCGCAAAGAGCTCGCTCGCGGCGGCGTCCCCCGCCGTCACCGCGGTCCGCCCGCTCTTGAGCGGCGTCGTCACGCGCGCATGATCGGCGAGGTTGAGCCCGGCCATCTCGCGGACGCCGCCGTGGCAGCGGAAGCACTGCGACGCGAGGATCGGCAGCACATCCTTCGCGAAGTCGACGGGCACCGCCTCCGAGGCGCGCACCGCGTCGACGCCGATCGCAGGCGGCGCCGCGACCCGCCGCGCGTGCATCCCCGCGCTCGCAAGCAGCGCGAGAGAGGTGACGCCGAGCATGACCGCGGCGGATCGCATGGAACGCAGGATACGGCCGCGACCGCTCCGATTGAAGCCTCGCGCGCACCGCAAAAAGAGAAACGGCCCCGCTTTCGCGGGGCCGGGAGGGTTTCGGGTCGGGCGCGTGCGCTCAGTCCATCACGACGACCGCGTCGAGCGCTGCATCGGTGCGGTCCTTGAGGTCCGCGAGATGGGCGCGCGAGTACGGGTCGCAGTTGCCGGTGCCGGCCTTGGCGATCGTCGCGTCGAGCTTCACCTTGAGATCACGCAGCTCCTGCGCCGACAGCTGGCGCGCGACGCGCGGCAGTCCGGCCTTGCCGGTCGCGACCGCGATGAGGCGGTCGGTGTAGTCGGCCTGCAGGTTGCGGCGGAACGCGGTGATCATCGGCTTGCGCGCATCGGACGAGCCGAGGTTCGACGGCGAGATCTCCTGGTAGATCTCGGTCGACAGCGACTTCATCAGCTCGGGAAGCGTGAACGCATCCTGGTCGACGGGCACGCGCTTCTCGTTGTCGTAGACGCGGCTCAGCGTCGTCGGATTGAGGAGCATCGTGAGCGCCATCGACTGCGTGCCGGCGATCTGGTCGTTGATCGGCCAGGTGCTCTCCGTCATGAAGCCGCGCGGATTGTCCATCCACTTCTCGACCGTCATCTTGTTGACGAGCTCGGGCGTGAGGCCGTACGCCTCGTCGCGGAACGCGGTCTCGATGACGAACTTCAGCGCGGCGCGCTGCTTCTCGACCTCGACGGGCACCAGCGGATCGCCCGTGTTCGGATCGCCCTTCTTCGCGCGGCTCACATAGGTGCCGCCGATCCACGGCGTCATCATGTCGATGGTGCGGCGCTGCTTGCCGAGGGTCTTCATGTAGCCCTTGCGCACGCGCTCCCAGCTGTCGCCGTTCTTCACA
>CAIXEV010000404.1 GCA_903918555.1 uncultured bacterium
GATGACGAAGCCATCGAGGACCGCCGTCGACGCGACGCCCGAGCCCACGAAGATGCGGTAGCTGTTGTCGGTGAGGTTCGCTGTGCCGCTGTCGTTTCCAGCGAGGTCGCCGGTGACGATCGTCTGGTTGGCCGCGAAGTCGCGCTGCCCGAGCTTCGACTCGGTGCCGTTGAATCCACCGTAGAGCGCGACGCCCGTCTTCAAGGTGAGCGCGGTGCCGCGGTCGAGGGTGGTCGTCGGCTTGTAGGTGCCGGCCGCGACCCAGATCTCGTCGCCCGACACGCTCGCGGAAAGCGCGGCGGCGAGCCCGCCGACCCCGCGGTAGGCGTCGGCCCAGCTCGTGCCGTTGTTGGCGCCCGTCGTGAGATTGGCGCGGACATAGCGGACCGCCGCATCCGCCCCGCCCGTGCAGGCGAGTGCGGAAGACAAGGCGACAAGGACGGTGGGGATAGCGCGGCTCTTCAACGGCATCGGCGGGGACCTTTTCTCTGCGCGTGATATCGGCGCAGCGTCATCGGAATCTACCTCCTCCCTTTGGCTTCGCCGCCTCGGGACTCAGGATGAGCGCCCAAATCCCAAGTTTGTCGGGGTTTGCGGACTATGGGTGGAGCGAATGCGCGCGGTTCCCTACCCTCCCGTAGCCCGCCACCACGAATCTCGACGCGGCGGTGTTGCGGCCGCGCCTTCCCCGTCCAAGATGTCCAGAGCCCGAGTCAGCCCCGAGAAGCGCCATCGTTCCCGCCTTCTTTCCGGCGTGTTCTTTCACGAGCCGCGGCGGCATCGGGGCGGCGTGGCACGCGCGGCCCTGATCGTGGGCGGAATCCTGCTGGTCCTGATCGGCGTCGCGCTGGTCGTCCTGCCCGTCGTGCCGGGGTTTCCGCTCGTCATCATCGGCGTGCTGATGATCGCGGCCGCGAACTCCTGGGCGCGCAATCTTCTCAACAGCCTCGAGCGGCGGCTGCCGACAAGCGTGCGCACGCGGCTCCGCCGCCTTGCACGCAAGGAACACGAGACGATCGCCCGCCACATGCACGCAGCGAGCGACGAGGCGCCTGGCCCGACCGAATCGATCGACCCTGCGGGCGACGCAGCGCATCGGTAGAGTCCCTCCATGGCAACCGAAGAGGACACCTTGGCGTCGAACGACACCTCGAACGACACCTCGAGCGCCGCGTCCGACGCGCTTCACCCTGATGACGCCGCGTGGATCGCGCGCCGGTCGCCGACGGCACCGATCGTCCTCGGCGTCCTCTCGATCGTGCTGAGCCCGATTCTGCTTGGGCTCTTCTTCGGACCGCTCGCCTTGCGCGCCAGCATCGAGCTCCGCAGGCAGGGCGTCCGCGGGGCCGGGACGATCGTTGCCATCGCGACGAGCCTCGTCGGAATCATCGCGAGCGTGACGACGGCGCTTCTCTGGGGCGCGGTCCTTTCGGGCGTCCTGCTTGGCCGAGATGCGATGCGCACGGCGGAGTCGTGGCGCGGCGAGGAGGTGCGATCGGCGATGGTCGAGGCGCGCGTCGCCGCTGGAACCGTGGAGATCGATCTCGCGCGCCCGACCGGCGGCGCGCCACGGCACGCCATCCTCTTCGTCGGCGTCGGCTGGGAGCCGTGCGCAGAGGCGCTCCGAACCCTCGGAGAGGCGGCGGCGGGTCGCCCGGAAGTGCCGGTGATCGTGCTCGATCGAGAGGCGCCCGCGACCGAGGTCGAGGTGTTCGCCCGCCAGCACGCGGGCGTCGCCGCGGAGCGCTTTCTGTTCGTCGGGCCAGTGACGACGCTGCCTGCGCCGCTTGATCAGGCCGCTGCGATCCCGACCCTTGTGATCATCGGGGCCGACGGCACGGTCGAGTACGCGATCGTCGGCGCGCATCCGACGAGCGACATCGAGAAGCTCCTCCGCGGCGTTGCAGCGCGGACAAAGTCCGGGCCGCGCCTGCAAGGAGTGCGCTGAGTGCCGCGTGCGCCGAGGGTTCCGGAGCTTCCCGCGGGCCGCGCGACTCCGATCGTCGGGATCGATGTCGAGACGGCCTGCCCGAGCCACGGCGCGGTCTGCTCCATCGGCGTGAGCATCGTGCACCGCGGCGCGGTCGTGCGTGAACGGCAGTGGTATCTCGACCCGGGCACCCGTTTCGACCCGCGGTTCATCGCGATCCACGGCATCCGCCCCGAGGATGTCGCGGGCGCCCCGCGTCTCGGCCACGCGTGGGCCGAGGTCGAGGGCTTCATGCGGGAGGCGCTCGGCGCCACGCGCGAGGCAGCGCTCTTCGACGACGCGGTCGACGCGCCGACGCCGCTCTTCGTCGCGCACAACGCCCAGTTTGACCGCATGCAGATCGAGCGCGCGCTCGGAAACCCCCTGCCTTTCCGCCTCGCCTGCACGGTCGCGATGTCGCGCCGCACCTTCCCGAAACTCGAGCGGCACAACCTCGCGTCCGTCGCATCGCACCTGCGCATCGCGCTCAAGCACCACGACGCGCTGAGCGACGCGCGCGCGTCGGCGCTGATCGCGTACCGCTGCATCGCGGGCGATTGACCGGAAGCGGGTCCTCGTCGACGAGTACTCGCCGCCCGCTACTCGTCGCCTGCGGCCGCGCGCACGAGAAAGTGCACGATCGTCGAGTGCCGCACGACGGCGCCCGAACCATGCGGCGACCAGGTCGCGTCGTAGACGAGATCGGTCGCGAGCTCGCCGCCATTCGGCGCGGCGAGACGAAGATCGATGTCATCGGGCTCGGTTTGAAGCCGCCATCCGCCGAGCTCGTCTTCGGCAAGCGTGCCGGCGTGGAGGTCGATGCGCACTTCCGCGACCGCGAGCGTCACGGCGCGGTACCGACGCGCAAGCGCGAGGTAGACCGGGCCCGCGGAGGCCGGAACGCGCGCGCGCTTGAGATCGTCCGCGGACGCGGCCTCCACAACGAGCTCGCCGCGCGCGAGGAGCCGCTCGAGCGAGCGCTCCGCGTCGTCGAGCGGGCGCTCGGGGAAGGACTCGAACTCGAGTCCGCCGCCGTCTTGCTGGTCGTCGCGCAACATCGCAGGCGAGTGTACGGAAGGCAGCGACGGAGCGTCGCGGCCAAGCATCTCGCGAATCCGATCGCGGCTCGCCGACATCTCGCGGGCGAGCGCCTCGTCGGCCAGCTTCGGGAGCCGGGCATGCGACACCGTGTGCGACTCGATCTCGTGACCGTCCGCCGGCAGCGCGCGAAGCACCTCCCAATCAATCGACCGGCCGTGGCCCCCGCCAACCCGGGGGCTCGGGAAAGCCAGCGAGATGCGCCGACGCGGCCAGGGCGAGGAGCATGGCCGCGGCACCGAGCGTCCGCGCCGCGTCCCTCGCGCTCGGCGCGCGAAACGGCCCGGCATGGTGATCGCGACCGCTCTCGGACATGGCGGGCACTGTGGCACATCCAAGGCGCTCGTCGCCCGCGGAATCCGCCTTCCGCGCGGGTGCGACGACGCACCCCCGTGGTATCCTCCTCGACCTCGGGCGCTTAGCTCAGTTGGTAGAGCACCGCCATTACACGGCGGGTGTCGCAGGTTCAAGCCCTGCAGCGCTCACTCGCACCCGCGACCTCGACCCATGCCCTGCCTGACCCGCCATCCTCTTGCAGCCCTCTCCGCGATCCTCGCGCTGGCGCTCGCCGTCGTCCTCGGTGTCGGTGGCTGCGGCGAGATCGTCGAGACGGTTCCAGCCCGCCCGAAGCAGGACCGCGCCAACACGACGAACTTCGTCCTCGATGTCGATCCGATGATGCGCGGCACGGTTGCGAGCGAGACCGCCGTGGCCGGACTGACGCCCGTCGTCGTGCGCGGCTACGGGCTTGTCGTCGGCCTCAAGGAGACGGGCGGACGCCTGATGCCGGCCGAAGTCCGCGCCATGATGGTGCAGGAGCTCGCGCGTCGCGGCATCGGAAATCCGACCACAAGCCCGGAAGGCTGGACGCCCGAGCGTCTGCTCGACAGTCCCGACACGGCGATCGTCGTGGTCGAGGGCGTCCTTCCGCCCGGCGCCACGCGGGGCACGAAGTTCGACCTGCGCGTCAGCGCCCTGCCCGGAACCGATGTCACGAGCCTCGAGGGCGGTCGGCTCTACACGACCGACCTGCGGCCCGGTCCGCTGATGGTGGGCTCGCGCCAGGCCAAGATCATCGCCGAGGGCAAGGGC
>CAIXEV010000405.1 GCA_903918555.1 uncultured bacterium
CGAAGGCGAAGCAGCGCGCCGAGGAGAAGGCCGAGGAGAAGGCCGAGGAGAAGGCCGAGGAGAAGGCCGCGAAGGAAGCCGCGAAGGACGCGGGCGCCGAGGTTGCGCCCGCCGCTGCGCCCGCCGCTGCGCCCGCGCCCGCGCCCGCCGCAAACGGAGGCGCGAAGTGAACGACCGGATCCGAATCGACGCCTCCGATGTGGCGCGCGCTCCCGAAGCGCCCGTGATGCCGTCCGCAGCGCCGCGTGCCGGCGGCGCGCCCGAGGGTGGCGAGGTCTTCGGCAGCGTCGCTGGAATCGCGGCGGGACCCGGCGCGCAGGCGAAGGGCGCGTTCGTGCGAAGCCCGAAGTTCCTGTTTCCCGTCGCGGGTCTCGTGGCGGCGCTCGTCTCGAGCCTCCTCACCGACGGTCTCGGAGGCTACGGCGGGTACGAGGAGCGCATGGAGGAAGCGCCCCTGTGGATTCCGCTCGTCTTCATGGCGAGCTTCTCGTCGTTGCTCACGATGGCGATCGCCGCGGCCGACGATCTCGCGAGCGGCGCGTTCGGCCGCGCGTCGATCTTCGGTTCGATCGGGTTCGTCGGTGGCTTGATCAGCGGCGTGATCGCGCTCTTCGCGGGCGGGTTGGTGATGATGCTCGTGAGCGGCCTCGTCGCGAGCGGCGTCGAGACCGAGCCGGAGGGGCTCAGGCTCCTGTTTCTCATCACACTCATGCGTGCGCCGGCGTGGTGCGTGGTCGGGCTTCTCTGCGGTGTCGTCGTCGGCGCGCTCGGACGCTCGTGGCGTCGCGTGCTCCTCGGAGCGCTCGGCGGCGCGGTCGGAGGACTCGTCGGCGGCCTCACATTCGACCCGATCGGATATGTCCTCAGCGGCGGCACCCTCGAGGGTTCCGCATGGATCTCGCGCCTCGTCGGCCTCGCGCTCACGGGCGTCGGCACGGGCTTCGCCATCGCCTTCGCCGAGAGCGCCGCGAAGCAGGTCTGGCTCGCGATCGAGCGCGGACGCCTCGTCGGCAAGCAGTTCATCCTCTATCGAAACCCGACCATGATCGGCGCGTCGTACGGCAACGATGTGTTCCTCTTCAAGGATCCGTCGGTGCAGCAGCAGCACGCGCGCATCGTGAAGCGCGGCGGCGGCTACACCGTCGAGGCATCGCCCGGCGCGCTGCTGCGCGTGAACGGCCAGCCCGTGGTGTCGCGCACGATCCAGTCGGGCGACACGCTGCAGGTCGGCGAGACGCTGATGCGGTTCCACGCGCGCGCATGATGGACCGCGAGATGAACCGCGAGATGAACAACGAGAGGACGCGAGAAACACGATGTCACTGAGGCTCCGACGACTTGCCAACGAACAGGATCGGCTGCAGAAGCTGTTCGGCGCCCATCCGCTCGTGTCGGTTCGGCCGACGGCGGGCAACCCGCCCGACCGCTACACCGTCGAGTACCGGATCGGCGGACTCGAGCGCCGCCCCGACGGCACGCTCGTCGTGCGCCGCCAGCACCAGATGGAGATCGTGCTTCCGGCCGAGTATCCGCGCATGCCCGCTGCGTGCCGCATGCTCACGCCCGTGTTTCACCCGAACATCGACGCGTTCACCGTCTGCACGAGCGACTTCCACTCCGCGCAGGAGACGCTCGCCGACCTCGTGGTGCGCGTCGGGCAGATGATCGCGTTCCAGAAGCACAATGTGAAGAGCCCGCTGAACGGCGAGGCCGCCGTGTGGGTCGAGCAGAACCTCTCGCGGCTTCCCGTCGATCCGTCGGATCTCTATCCTCCCGAGTCAGGCGAGCCACAGCGATGAACGACCGCAGTTCCCAGCACGAGCCGGAGCGCATCCGCATCGATGCGGGTGATCTGCTGCGCGCGAATGCGGCTGCACCAGCCACGCGGGTCACCGTCGACGCGCGCGCGCTGCCGCCGGCGCCGCCGCTCGAGAGCCCGGCGACGCGGCGCGGCGATCGCCGCAACCTGCTCATCGCAGCGCTGCTCCTCGGCGTGCTCATGCTCGTCATCGGCGTCTTCGGCGGCGGCATCGTGCTTGCGCGTGCGATCACGAAGCCAAGCCCCGCGCAAGGCGGGCTCTCGGTGCGCGTGCCGAGCGACGGCGAGAAGCGCGCGATCGGCAAGGGCGATCTCAGGCTCGTCGCGCCGTCGGTCGAGGGGCGTTCGGGCGGAATCCTCGGCGCCGAGTGGGGTGGAAGCGCGATCCCGTGGCGCATGACCGCGGACGGCAGGCTGCTGCTGGTCACCAACGCCCATGTCGCCGAGGGCCCCGGCGGCGGCGTCGGCGCGCTCGAGATCGTCTTTGCCTCGGGTGAGCGTCGCAAGGTGACCGCGGTCGGCGTCGCCGAACACGAGGGCTGCGACCTCGCGATCCTCGCCGTCGATTCCGAAGGGCTTTCCGAGGGATCCGACTACCGGCTGCTGTCGCCGCAGCCGCCCGAGGATTGGGCCTCGCTCGCCGCTGGCGACGAGGTGGTCGCGGTCGGGACGCCGCTTGGCTATCCGCAGACGCAGACCTTCGGCCGCATCTCGGCGCTGCGCGAGGCGATGCCCGAGTTCCGCTCGCAAGGCGTGCGCTGGGTGCAGGTCGATGCGACGGTGCTGCCTGGCAACAGCGGGGGGCCGCTGCTGCGGCTTGCGAAGGGTTCCGACGGCAAGGAGCAGTGGCGCTGGGTCGGCGTCATCACGGCGAAGGGCGTCACGGGGATCGGGTTCGCGATCCACGCGGGCGAGGTGACGGCGAAGTCGTTCCGCTGGGTGCTCGGCAAGGCGCCGGTTCTTTCGAAGGACGGGAAGGCCGCGGACGAAGCCGGCGCGGAGTCGAAGGACGAAGGCGCGGTGTCCGATGGCGGATGAGTTGCGGCGGTCGCGTGCGCCGAGGCCGCCGGTGTTTCGCACGCTGACGAGCGACGACTGCGGCGACGACGACGGGCTCGTGTGCCCGCTGCTTCTCGAGAAGATCCCGCTGAGGACCGAAGTCGCGGTGTGCGGCGACTGCGCGACGATCCACGACGCCGCGGCGTGGCGCGAGAACCGTGGATGCGCATCGCTCGGCTGCCTGTCGGCGCCGAACGCGCGACGCGACACGCCCGATGCCGTGCTGCGCGTGAGCGCGGACGATGTCGCGAGGGTTGGTCCGACCGCGGCGCGCCCGGTGGCTCCGC
>CAIXEV010000406.1 GCA_903918555.1 uncultured bacterium
CTAGCAGAACCAACCGAAGCGTCGACAGCGCGGCCCGAAGGGCCGGTCCCGCCAGCAGCACCAAAGGGAGCCGCCGCAGCGGCGACCGCTCCAGATACGCCGCGACCGCTCAAACGACGCCTCACGCCAATCCGCGGCGCTGGATCGGGATCGACCGCGGCAGTGGCCGCGTCGGTTCGTCCTCGCGGCCGCCGCGCTGCGCGGAGGACGATCCATCCTCGCGCTCCTGCATCATCTGGCGCAGGAAGCGGAGCGGCTTGTCCTCGTTGATCTTCGCCTGGAGGCGACGCAGCGCCTCGACCTCGATCTGGCGCACGCGCTCGCGCGTGAGGCCGACCTCGCGGCCGATCTGCTTGAGCGTGAGCGGCTCCTTGCCCTCGAGGCCGTAGCGCAGCCGGATGACCCGCGCGTCGCGCTCGTCGATCTGGTCGAGGAGGCGCAGCACGAGCATGAACTCCTCGCGCTTGGTCACCGACTCCTCGGGCTTGCCGTGGCGGTGATCCTCGAACAGCTCGTGCAGCTCGGCGCCTTCGCCCGACTCGCCTGCGGGCGACTGGCTCGGGGCGTTGTAGGCCTTGAGCGCGCGGCGGACCACATTCAGCTTGCGCACCGGGATCTTGAGATCGTCGGCGAGTTCCTGCACCGAGGGGTGCCGGCCAAGCGCCTCCTCAAGGCGCCGCGAGGCTTCCTTGCAGCGCGCGATGAGGTCCACCATGTAGGCGGGGATGTGGATCGGCTGCACCGCGTTGATCAGCGTGCGCTTGATCGCCTGCTTGATCCACCACGACGCGTAGGTCGAGAAGCGCGCGCCCTGCGCCGGGTCGAAGCCCTCGACGGCGCGGATCAGGCCGATGTTGCCTTCCTCGATGAGGTCGGCGAGCGACAGCCCGCGGTTGACATAGTTCTTGGAGATCGAGATCACCAGGCGCATGTTGGCGCGGATCATCCGCTCCTTCGCGCCTGCGTCGTTGTCGTTGATGATGCGCCAGCCAAGGGTCTTCTCCTCCTCCGCATTGAGAAGGGGGACCTCGTTGATCTGGCGCAGATAGAGATAGAGATCTGACTGAAGAGAGGAACGACCCATGAATACCTCGCTCTCGCACACGCGGCACTCCTGCGCGGATGCTGGAACCGACGAGCACACACATGCATTCAGCGGTCAACTCGCGCGACAACGCAGCGCGCGAACCGAGAGACCCACGATGTCGGCGTCAGGCAGAAGCGCCGAGCCGAAGCCCGAGCGCACCGAGAGACCGGCGCGACGCGCAAGCCCCTTTCGCTCCCTGAACGCCGCACTTCCGTGTGGGCGGACTCTCGAGGTGAGTGGATCGTTCCGACGCATGCGCGTCCGGACCCAGTTCACCTGACCGTGGAACACAACCTCCATTCGGTGGGTCGGCTCAGCCGTGCCGACGCTTCACAGCATATACGGCGTGTCAGGGAGGTCGGGTTCCGATCGCGCAAGCCTTGGCGAAGTTTCGGTTTAGTTCGGCGGTTCGGCGTCCGATCCCCATCGGTCGGGAGACGGCGCGCAAGGCGCCGGGGGCGGTCGGCAGTCCTAGGCTCTATCCCATCCGAGGCTGTGTGCAGTCCGAGGCTCTGTCCAATCCGAGGCTCTGTCCAATCCGAGGCTCTGTCCAATCCGAGGCTCTGTCCAATCCAAGGCTTACCCGTGACGGACAACACGCAACCGAACCCCGAATCCCGTGAACCGCGGCCAGACGCAGGGGGTTCCTCGGCTTCCGGCGGACCTTCGCCCGACCTGACCGCGGCGCTGCAGGGCTTCCGCTACGAGCCCGGCCGCGTGCGGGCGCGCCTTGTCCGCGCCGATGACGGCCGCGAGGTGCTGCAGGTGCGTGTGGAGCTTGGGATCCTGCAGATGGAGTGCGATGGGCGTCCCGACGGCCTCCAGAGCGCCTTCGGCCTGGGGCATGACCTCGCGACACCCGCCGGCGCCGCCGCGGGGCGGCTGGAAGTTGCGCAGCTCGAGCAGCGCACGGTGGCGTTTCTTGCCGCGGGCGACCCGGTGCGCGCGCTCCGCGACACCGAGTCGATCCTCGCGTCGCTCGACCGGCTCGCCGACGAGGCGCCCGAGGCCGAGCGAGAGTGGGCGGAGAGCGCGAGGTTCTCGGTCGTTGTCTTGCGAACGCGGGCGATGGTCGCGTCGCTGATGCGGACCGGCCGACCGCGTGACGCCTCGGCCGCGATCGACCAGGGCCTCGACCTGCTCCGCATCGAGGCCGAGCGGATCGGGATCGACGAGCAGTTCGATTCGCTTGGCGATGTCCGCGCGCTGCGCACGCAGCGCGAGTCGCTGGTGCCGCAGTTGCCGCCGGCCGAGCGCGGCGAACTGCAGGCGCGCCTCGAGGCGGCGGTGCGCGCGGAGAACTACGAGCTCGCCGCGATCCTGCGCGACGAACTCAGGCGGCTCTGACCACGGACGGGGTGCGCGCGCTTACTGCCCGCTGCGCGCGGGCTCGAGCTTCACATAGACCGTCTTCTCTTCGCCGTTGCGGACAACCACGCACTGCACGGTCTCCTCGGGCTCGTGGAGACGCAGCTCGGCGACGAAGGCCTCGCGGTCCTTCATCTCCTTCTTGTTCCACTTGACGATCTTGTCGCCCTTCTCGATGCCGGCGTTGGCGGCGCTGCCTTCCTTGGTGACATCGATGACCTCGAGGCCCGAGCCGTCGTCGGAGGCGCGGGTGCGCAGGCCGACGCGCACGCGCATCGGCTGCGGCCGCATCGGCCCGCCCGTCGTCTCCGCCTCGAAGCGCTGCGTGCGCTTCGCCATGTCCCACGCCAGCTCGCGCCAGAGGTTGACGGCCATGACCGACGACTCGCGGTCGATCAGCCCCGTCACATCGCGCGAGGTGTGGTAGTCGTCGTGGAAGTCGGCGATGATCGCGAAGAGGATCGGCACGCCGACCGCGAGGAAGCTCGCGTGGTCGCTGCCGCCGCCGCCCGCGCCGCGCTCGACGACCGTGAGGCCCGACTTCGCGTAGAACGGCTGCGCCCACTCCTTGATGTCCTTGCCGCCCGCCGCGGTGACCGCGAGGCGGTTGTTGAGGATGCGGCCGATCATGTCGAAGTTCATCATCAGGACGGTGTCCTTGATGGGGTAGATCGGGTTGTCGACATAGAAGCGGCTGCCGTTGAGGCCGCTTTCCTCGGCGCTGAAGCCGATGAAGACGATCGTGCGCAGCGGCGTCTCCGCGGGCTCCGCGTCGTAGAGCTTCTTCAGCATGTCGCCGAGGAGGATGATGCCGGCCGAGCCCGAGGCGTTGTCGTCGGCACCGGGATGCAGCTTGCCCGGGCCTTCGCGCGAACCGAAGTCGCCCTGGCCGAGATGGTCGAGGTGACCGCCGATCACGATGATTTCCTTCGCGAGGTCGCCGCGGCCCGGGAGCACGCCGACGACATTCTCGGCGCGCACGGGCTTCTCGCTCACGGTGGCGCTGACGGCGACCTTCGAGCCGGCGAGATCGAAGCTGCGCGCGCCGGCCGCGTCCTTTGCGTCGGCGAGCTTGCGGAGATCCATCAGCGAGCGCTTCTCGCCGTCGCACGCGGCGACGAGCCGCTCGCCCGCGTCGGTGCTCACCATGAAGATCGGGACATCGGCCATCGCGCGGCCGCCGCCGCCGGTGCCGAGGCTCGTGATGCGCGGGTCATTGGCGCTGGGCGTGTTCACCACGACGATCGCGGCGGGGTTGCGCTTGGCGATCGCGGCGATCTTGCCCTGGAAACCTGCGCGGCCGGACCAGCCTTCGCCGCCCGACCAAAGGCTGTTGCCCTTGTCGTCCATCGGTTCGAAGCGGAGGACGAGCGCGATCTTGCCCTCGAGCGAGTGGCCTTCCGCGAAGCTCGAGTAGCCGTCGGGACCGTCCTCGATGCCGTAGCCGACGAACGCGAGCACGCCCTCGGCCGAGCCGCCCGTGCCGAGCGAGGTGAAGCGGAAGTCCTTCTCCTTCTCGAGCGCGACCTCGGTGCCGCCGCAGAGGATCCTGACCTGCTCGTCGGTGACATCGCGCTGCGAGCCGAGCGAGAACGGCTGTCGGTAGTTCTTCGGGCCGCCGTCCGAGGGCTGGAAGGCGGGGAGGAGGCCGGCCTTGCGGAACTCGTCCTCCATGTAGTCCATCGCGCGCTCCATGCCCTTGGTTCCGGGCAGGCGGCCTTCCATCCACGGGCTCGCGAGGATGGTGAGGTGCTCGTTGAACGCCTGGACAGAGGGGTCGGAGGCGGCGATGACCTCGTGGATCTTCGGCTTCTCCGCGGGTGCGGTGGTTGCCGTCGCCGTCGCGGCGGTCGCCTCGGCGGTGCTCGCGGCCTCCTGTGCAAAGAGCGCGGGAGTCGCGACAATGAAGGTCCATGACAGCGCGAAGCCGGTCAGCATCATCGAAAGCGGGCGAAAGGCGGGGGCGCTGTTCTCTCGGGTGGTGGTCATCGGTTGCTCCGTCGGTGTGCGCGGCGGCCGCGCTTGGGGTGAATCTTTGTACCACGCTGCCCGCGTCCGGATCGAGCGTTTCCTGCGAAAGCAGGGCGATTTCGATCTCCGCCGCGCGACATCCGCAGGACGGGCCGCATGTCGATCTGCGCTTCCGACTGGAGAAGGACGCGTTCACCGCCGCGCTTTCGATGAACCTCGTCTTTCTCGACTGGATGCTCGAGGTGCCGCGCGAGGATCAGGAGCGCGTCGATCAGACCGAACTGGCCGTGCTCGCGCCGCGGCTCGAGGCGTACTTCGCGGCGCAGATGCCGGTCGAGATCGACGGCGTGCGCGTGGCGCCGATCCTGCGCGAACTCCGCGTGAACGACCCCGACGAGGTGCTGCTGCCGCTCTTTCCGATCAGCGGTTGGCGCGGGCTGCGCAAGGTCGAGTTCTCGCTCGACTATCCCGTGAAGTCCGCGCCCGACACGGTCGCCGTCGTGTGGCCCGCGTATCCGCCCGATCTGCTCTCGGTGCTGCCGTCGAAGCCGCCGCTCGAGATCGCGGCGGAGTGGACGGCCGACGGGCTTCGCTCGCAGCACACCTTCACGCGCGCGGAACCGGGCTTCACCTGGCGGCGGCCGACGGGCGGCATCGAGTCGCGGC
>CAIXEV010000407.1 GCA_903918555.1 uncultured bacterium
CGCGATTTTTCCTAGAATCCGCGCCTCTGCGGTCGAGCGTTCGGACGATTCGAACCAGCCCACAGTTGTCGCAAGGTACGAGGCAAGCCAAACGAGGCAAGCCGAACGAGGCGCTCCATGGGTGTTCCAATCAGCCAGATGTGGACGGTCGCGAAGTATGTTCTCGGGCAGAAGCTCCAGGGCAGGAAGCGCTACCCGCTCGTCCTGATGCTCGAGCCGTTGTTCCGCTGCAACCTCGCGTGCGCCGGCTGCGGCAAGATCCAGTATCCGGCGCACATCCTGCGCCGGCAGCTCACCCCGCAGCAGTGCTTCGACGCGGCCGAGGAGTGCGGCGCGCCGATGGTGTCGATCCCGGGCGGCGAGCCGCTCCTCCACCCCGACATCAAGGAGATCGTCGAGGGCCTGGTCGCCCGCGGCAAGTACATCTACCTCTGCACGAACGCGCTGCTTCTCAAGGAAAAACTCGAGGCCGGGCTCTTCAAGCCGTCGAAGTTCCTCACCTTCAGCGTGCACATGGACGGCCAGGAGGAGAACCACGACTTCGCCGTGTGCCGCGAGGGCACCTACCAGAAGGCGGTCGACGGCATCCGCCTCGCGGTCAAGATGGGTTTCCGCGTCACCACGAACACCACGCTCTTCGAGGGCGCGGATCCCGGCTCGGTGCGTGCGTTCTTCGACGAGATGATGGCGCTCGGCGTCGAGGGCATGATGCTTTCGCCGGGCTACGCCTACGACAAGGCGCCCGATCAGTCGGGCTTCCTCAAGCGCCGCGAGACGAACCAGCTCTTCGAGATGATCCTCTCGAACCGCCGCGACGGAAAGCGCCGCTGGGTCTTCAACCAGTCGCCGCTCTTCCTCGAGTTCCTCATGGGCAAGCGCGAGTACGAGTGCACCCCGTGGGGCATGCCTTGCTACAACATCTTCGGCTGGCAGAAGCCGTGCTACCTCCTCCAGGAGGGCTACGCCGACAGCTTCCGCGAGCTGATGGACGAGACCGTGTGGGAGAACTACGGCCACGCGAGCGAGAATCCGAAGTGCGCCAACTGCATGGTGCACTCCGGCTACGAGGCGAGCGCGGTCGACCACACCTTCTCGAGCTTCGGCGGGTTGTTCGCGACCGCAAAGGCGATCCTGTTCAACACCTACGCGAATCCTGGCGCCGAGACGCGGCTCGCCGACGAGGCGAAGAAGCCGCACGGGCCGGCGAAGCACCTGGTGCAGCTGGGGCTCGCCGAGGATGTCGAGACCGCGGACGGGAAGCGCACCTACCGGTTGAAGCAGACGGTCGCCTGAGCGGCGGGGCGCGCGGGCGCGACTTTGGTGGTGCTGGCGGGACCTCCGCGCCGCGCGCGGCGACGGTGCGGCCCGAAGGGCCGGTCCGGGCGAGACGCTTCTGAACAACCTGTCCGAAGCCGGGGTCGCCCCCCGAAACGAGGCGGTTTCCCTCACAATCGCGGGATGCCTTTCCGTTCAGGTGCCATCAGCTACCGCCGCTTCGCCGTCACGGGCGACGCTCCCAACATGCTCGAGTCGAAGGTCTACGGCCTTCTGCGCGAGCACGCCCTCGGTGAACTCGAGCCCATCAAGCCGGGCGAGATCCATGTCGGCTGGACCGCGGGCCGTCATCTCTTCGACACGCTCTTCGACTTCGAGCGGATCGGCTTCGGCGGAGGCCTCCTGCTGGGATTCCGTTCGGACACCGTGCGCATTCCTCCCGAGATCAAGAAGGCCTATGTCGCGATGGCCGAGGACGCGCGCCTTGTTCCCTCGAAGGATGGCGGCGGCGCGTATCTCCCGCGCAGCGCCAAGAAGGAGGCGCGTGAAGATGCGCTGCGCCGTCTCGACGACGAGATCGCGGAAGGCCGGTACCGCCGCCCGAAGCATGCGCCGATCTGGTGGGACTTCGCGAAGTCGACGATGTTCGCCGCGATCTCCGCGGATCCCGAGATCCAGGCGCTGCGCCGGCTCTCGATCGACTCGCTCGGCATCACGATCGCGCCGCGTTCGAGCGGATCGATCGCCCTCGACATCCTCGCGCAGAAGGGCCGCACGAACGACTACGACGACCTGCGCGCCGAGGCGCTCTCGAGCGCGCCGCCCGAGATCGAGATCGCGCGCGAGGACGGCCGCCGCTCGTCGGCCGACCGGCCCGAGCTTCCGTGGAACGCGAACGAACCGCAGGATTTCCTCGGAAATCTCTTCCTCCTCTGGCTGTGGTGGCACTGCGATGAGCACGAAGGCCTCGTCACGACCGCCGAGGGCGAGGTCGCGATCACGATCGACAAGGTGCTCGACCTCGAGTGCGCGTGGGGCCTCTCGGGCCGCACGAGCCTGCGTGGCGACGCGCCGACGCGCCGCGCCGAGACCGCGCGCGCTGTCCAGCTCGGCAAGTGGCCGCGCAAGATCGGGCTCACGGTGGCGCAGTTCGGCCGCGTGTGGGAATGCACGCTGCAGGGCGACCGCTTCGAGGTCTCGGGCCTCAAGCTTCCGAAGCCCGAGGACAAGCCGCAGTCGTTCCGCGCGCTGCTCGAGGAGCGCCTCGACAGCTTCGCGACCTTCGACACCGCGCTGATGTCGATGTACCGCGCGTTCATCGAGGTCCGCACCTCGCGCGCGTGGGACTCGTGCCGCTCCGACATGCGCAACTGGATCACCGAGCTCGGCGCCGCGAAGAAGAAGGTCTCCGTCGGCGTGTGACGCTTGAACTACCCGCCGCGCGCCGCGTCGATGAACGCGCGGATCCTGTCGTGATCCTTGACGCCGCGCGAGCGTTCGACGCCGCTCGAGACATCGACGCCGCCAGGGCGCGCGGTGCGGATCGCAGCGGCCACCGTCTCGGGCGTCAGCCCGCCCGCGAGCAGGCATCGCGCCCGCGCGCTGTCGGCGAGCGCCGCGAAGGCAGCATGGTCGAACGCCTCGCCGCTGCCGGCGTCCGGGCCATCGACCACGAGCCGCGCCACGCTTGCGCTCGCGAGCCATGAACCGACCGCCGGCGCCGCGAACGACAGGCCCTTCCAGCACTCCCACGGCGCGTCGCCCGTCGTGTAGCGCGCGAGATCGGCCGGTTCCTCGACGCCGTGGAACTGGATCACGGGAAAGAGGTCGAGCGCCGCGCGCGTCTCGGGGTCGACGGGCAGCCGCACGACCGCGACGGGAATCGCGCCCGCGTCGATGATGGCCGCCACGAGCGACGGGACGGCCGATGGCGGCACGAAGCGCGGGCTCGACGGCACGAGCACCACGCCGACGAAGTCAGCGCCCGCCCGTGCGGCGACCTCCGCCGTGGCGCGGTCGCTCACGCCGCAGATCTTGACGAGGAGGCGCTTCAACGCGCGTCTCCGCCGCGGCCGAGTTGCTGCGCAAGCAGCGCCTCGGCCTCCGCCTTGAGGAGATCCGCGAGCGCCGCCTTCTCGGAGTCGAGCCGCACGCG
>CAIXEV010000408.1 GCA_903918555.1 uncultured bacterium
GACATCATCCGTTCAGCAGACTGAAGTCTGCTGGCACCCATGATTTGAGCTGTCTCCGCCGCTGGCGATACGGAAGGCTTGGGTGCCAGCAGGCTTTAGCCTGCTGAACCACGGGCGTGGGAGTCGACTCCGGCGTCATCCGTTCAGCAGACTGAAGTCTGCTGGCACCCGTGCGTGTCGTGGCACCAGAGGGAGCCGCCGCAGCGGCGACCGCTCAAACACGCGATTAGATCCGCGCGCCGCACTCGCCCGGGGCGAAGAGGTGCACATGCGCGCTGTCGAAGGCGACGCCCACCGCGTCGGCCTCGCGGACATGCGCGGCGTCGTCGGCGTTCACGCGTGCGAGCAGGCGGCCCCACGCGGTGTCGAGCGCGATGTCGGTGCGGTCGCCGAGACGCTCGACGGCGGCCACGGTCGCGGCGATCGAATGGTCGGAGTTCGGGCGCACGAGCCTCATGCGGTCGGGCCGCACGCCGAGCGCGCACGCGCGTGGCGCCAGCAGGCGGCCGACCGGCATGCGCACGCCGTTCGCGAGAAAATCGCCGCCCTCCGCGTGGCCGTCGACGATGTTCATCGGCGGCGTGCCGATGAAGCCGGCGACGAAGCGGTTCGCGGGGCGGTCGAAGCACTCCTGCGCGCTTGCGTTCTGCTGGATCTTGCCCTTGTGCATGACGACGAGGCGGTCGGCGAGCGTCATCGCCTCCTCCTGGTCGTGCGTCACATACACGATCGTCGCGCCGAGCCGACGGTGCAGCATGCGCAGCTCGGTGCGCGTCTCGATGCGGAGGCGCGCATCGAGGTTCGACAGCGGCTCGTCGAAGAGGAACACCTTCGGGTCGCGAGCGATCGCGCGTCCGACCGCGACGCGCTGGCGCTGGCCGCCCGAAAGCTCGCGCGGATAGCGGTGGAGCAGCATGTCGAGTCCGAGCGTCTTCGACACCTCGGCGACGCGCGCCGCGATCTCCGCGCTTTCGGCCGCCCGCGCGCCGCCCGCGCCCGACAGCGCCGCGACAAGCCCGCTCCGGTGCGTGCGCCGCGTCTCGAGGCCGAACGCGATGTTCTCGCCGACGGTGAGATGCGGATAGAGCGCGTAGTTCTGGAACACGAACGCGATGTCGCGGTCCTTCGCGGGAAGGTCGTTCACGCGCGCGCCGTCGATCTCGAGGACGCCAGCGGAGATCTCCTCGAGCCCAGCGATCATGCGCAGCGTGGTGCTCTTGCCGCAACCCGACGGCCCGACGAGCACGCAGAACTCGCCGTGCGCGATCGCGAGGTCGACGCCCTCGACCGCGCGAACCTGCGCGCCGTTTGCGCCTTCGTAGACCTTGTCGACCTTGGTGAGCTTGACGGTTGCCATCGTGGAGTCCTCAGCCCTTCACGGCGCCGCGCGCAAGGCCTTCCACGAAGGTCTTCTGCGCGGCGATGAAGAGAATGATGCAGGGAAGCATGGTGAGCACCGAGAGCGCCATCAGGAGATGGACATCCTCGAGCCCGCCGTACTGGTTCTTGAAGCCGTTGAGCGCGACCGCGAGCGTCGCGTTCTCGTCGGAGTGGAGGTAGATCAGCGGCGCGAGGAAGTCGTTCCAGGTGCCGATGAAGGTGAACACCGCGCAGATCGCGGTGACGGGGCGGCAGAGCGGGAGCATGATCTTCCACCAGATCGCGAGGTGGCCGAGGCCGTCGACGCGCGCGGCCTCGACGAGCGACTCGGGGATCTGCGCGATGAACTGGCGGTACATGAAGATGAAGAACGCGTTGCC
>CAIXEV010000409.1 GCA_903918555.1 uncultured bacterium
GTTGGCGTCGAGCTTCAGGAAAAGGCCGCCGCCACGCGGTTCGAGCTCGGCGAGGGTATCTCCAGGCAGGCGCGCGCCGACGCCGACGAGCGCGTCGACGCGTGGCGTGCCGCGAGGAAACCCGCGCCAAGCGCGCCGAAACCCGCGCCAAGCGCGCCGCAACCCGCACCAAGCGCGCCGAAAACTGCGGGTGACGCCGATTTTGACGGCACAACAACGCCAGATAAATTGTGAAGTTTCCCCGCGTCGCGCGCGGTCCCCAACTCAACCGCCCGCGAGACCGATCGTCTCCCTGAACTCGCTGCTGACCGACGCATTTGCGATGGCGCATGGTTGCGCCGCCGCTAGTGTCCCGAGCGGGGGAGGAAAGCCATGGTCTCGTTCGTCGCACTCACGCTCGCCGGTTCCTTCGCGCTCTCATCGGCCGACGCGCCGAAGCCCACGCCGATCGAGCAGGTCTCCGCGCAGGCGGAACAAGGCGATGCCGACGCGATCTTCAAGCTGGCGGTCGCGTACCAGCGCGGCCGCGGCGTGAAGGAGGACGACGCGAAGGCGGCCGCGCTCTACCGTGATGCCGCGCAACGGGGCGACGCGCGCGCGATGGCGAACCTCGGCGTGATGTACTCGCGCGGCGAGGGCGTGGCGCACGACGACACGCTCGCGATCGAGTGGTACCGCAAGGCCGCCGACGCGGGCAGCGCGAAGGCGATGGTGATGCTCGGCACGCGCCTCGCGCAGGGCCAGGGCGTCGACAAGAGCGCGACCGAGGCGCTCGCGTGGTACCGCAAGGCCGCCGAGAAGGGCGACAAGACCGGCATGTACCTCCTCGGCGTCGCGCTTCTGCGCTCGAGCGATGCGAAGGACCTCGCGGAGGCGCACCGCTGGCTTCATGCCGCGGGCGACGCAGACCACGCGCCGGCGCTGACCGCGCTCGGCACCGCCCATCTCAACGGCACCGGCGTCGAGGCGAACCATGCGGAAGCCGTGAAGCTGTTCCGCGCCGCCGCCGACAAGGGCGACGCGACGGCGATGGCGAATCTCGGCATCGCGTACCTCGAGGGCAAGGGCGTCGAGCGCAACTCCGAGGAAGGCATTCTCTGGCTGAAACGAGCCGCAGCGCTTGACGACGCACTCGCGATGGTCGCGCTCGGCGACATCCATCGCAACGGCGTGCATGTCGACCTCAGCCACGAGGCGGCGCTCGCGTGGTACGAAGGGGCCGCGAAGCTCGGTCACCCCGAGGCCATGGCGCACTGCGGTGCGATGCATGCCGACGGCAAGGGAACCGTCAAGGACGAAGACAAGGCCTTCGAGTGGACGGAGAAGGCCGCGCGCGCGGGCGTCGCCGAGGCGATGCTGAACCTCGCGGTGATGTACCGCGACGGGATCGGTACCGATCCGAACCAGGCCGAGGCCTACTTCTGGGCGCGGGCCGGCGCCGAGAAGATCGGCGAGCCGCTGCGCGATGGCGCCGAGCGCTTCGCGCGCAAGGTCGGCGAGAACGTCACCTTCCAGCGTCGTCTGGCGATCCAGAAGCGGGCGAGCGACTTCGTCCTCACCCACGCGGGGGACTGAGGCGCGGATGGTGCCAGGCACGTGCCATGCAGTGCCATGCACTGGACGGCACGTGCCGTGCACCCGTCGGCGTGCGCCCCTCGGCGTCGTCTGGCGATCCGGAAGCCGGCGAGCGACTTCGTCCATACCCAAGCTTGGGACTGGAGCGCGGAGGGTGTCAGGCACGTGCCATGCAGTGCCATGCACTGGACGGCACGTGCCGTGCACGTCTCGGGTGCGCTTCGCAGGTGCGCCTCTCGGGTGCACCTCTCGGGTGCGCCTCTCGGGTTTGCCTCTCAGCGGGCGCTTGACGACCAGCGGTCGATGACCTCGCGCAGCTCGGGCTCGGTCGTCTCCTTCGCGTCCGGCCCGAAGTACTTGAGCTCGAGCGTCGAGATCTCGCGCCGCAGCGACTCGATCTGCGACTGGTCGAGCGCCGCCCCGCGCTCCTGCTCGAGCCGCCGGAGCGAAGTGACCACCCCGAGCGGCGTGATGCGCGCGGGTTCCCACGCGCCACGGCCCGCGGACTCGGGCGGCCTGCGCCGACGCCCGATCCACACGCCGATGAGCGCCACGACGGCCGCGCACACGCCGAGGAGGATGATCCGCTGCGCGCTCCAGAAGGGGAGCGACACCGGCA
>CAIXEV010000410.1 GCA_903918555.1 uncultured bacterium
ATCAGGATCCAGAGGGTCAGGATGCTGGGCAGGATGACGCCGAGGCCGCGCAGGAAGAAGCGCATGCCGCCTCCGTTGCGCTTCGGTGAATCCGCGGCCTCGCCTCGTTCCGTCGCCTGCATGAGCGTGAGTGTAGGTCCCGAGGAAGGGCTTGTGTCGGAGAAGCGCCCTCGAGGCCGGAGTCCGCGACCCGTGTGCGGCGCCCGAGTGAGTCAGCGCCCGAGCGAGTCAGCGCCCGAGTGAGTCAGCGTCCGAGCGGCCGTGGCGTGACCATCGTGGAAAGGTCGCCGCCGTCGCGGCGGTAGCGCACCTCAACCGCCTCGCCGAGGTTCAGTCGCGCGACCGCCAGCAGGAGCTCGTCGCGATTTCGCACCGGGGAGCCCGCCACCGAGAAGATCACATCGCCAACCCTCAGTCCGGCCGCTCGCGCCGCCGACCCCACCACGAACGAGCGGATGCGGGCGCCGTCTCCTGCGTCGTCCGTGGTCACGCCGAGCGAGGCGTCGCCCTTCGAGACACGGTCGTCGATCTCGCCGCGCTTGGTCATCCAGATGCGCCAGCGGGCCTCGACCTTGGAGACCGGCTCGCCAAACGCGCGCTCGACCGCGCGGACGCCGGACGGGTCGTCGCGCGAGGTCTCGATGAGCGCCCGGTAGAACGCCTCGAGCTTCCGCTCGCGCGCGAAGAACTCGAAGATGGAGCGCACCTGCGGGTAGTGACGCTCGGCGTCCTGCATGAAACGCTCGCCGGACATGGCGAACAGTTCCTTCCAGTCGCGCGCCGTGCGCGACACGACCTGCTTGCGCGCGATGTTGAAGCGGATGTTCGGGTGGAACTCGACCGATCCATCCCCGTTGATCGTGTAGTCCTCGTAGAGGCTCGCGAGCCCTTCCTGGATCCAGATCGGATGGCGCTGGTTGCGGCGCTCCATGTCGGCGAAGTGCAGGAGATGCACGAATTCGTGCGTGAGGCTCTGCCCTGTGTCGCGCGAGACGAGCCGGCGCTCGCGGTGGAGGTACATGCCGCGGATCTCGGGCCGGTCGAGGTACCTCGAGGCGTCCTCGGCGCGCACGATGGCGATGAGGGCCGGTTCCTGCGGGGGCTTCTCGAAGTACGCGGCGAGGAGGTGCCGCTCGAGGCGCTCGAGCATGTCGCGCATGCGCTTGTGCGACGATTCGTCGAGCGAGGTCGCGTAGGCGAGCCCGCGCTCGGAGTCGACCTCGTAGCGATAGCGCTCGCCGTGCTCGGACTTCCAGCGCGCGAGCGGGTCGGGCGCCGTGCGCCGCGCGGGCCGCGAAGGGCCGCCTTTCGCCGCCTTCTCCGAGAGACGCTCGCGCGCCTCCATGATCGCCGTGTAGGCGCGGCCTTCGCGGATCGGGTCGAGATCCGCGTCGCCTTCCATCAGCTCGAACTCGTCGAAGCCGGCCTTCACGCTCTCGAGCAGCTGCTTCTCCGCGTCCTCGAGACGCCCGAGTTGCGCGAGCACGCACGCGTGGTTGTAGAGGAGGATCGGATCGCGGTCGCCGCCCGCGAGGCGCTTCGAGATGAGTTCGTCTGCCTTCTTGAAGTCACGCTCGCGCAGCGCCACATCGATGGCGATGCGGCCGGGGACTTCGGGCGCGGCGGGGGTTCGCGATGTTGGCGGCGCGGTCGGCGGCGCGGCAGAAGGGGCGGGGGCGGGGGCGAGGGCGGGGGCGATGGCGACGGCGGCGGAACACGCGAACCAGAGCGCGATCGCGCACGCGAAGCGCGAAGCGGCGCGGGCAAGCCCGTTCATCGGACCGGTCCTGCGGCGAGAGGTGATGGCGCGAGCCGCTCGAGCATCATGGCGATCGCCTGTGGATACGCAGCCATCTCCTCGCGATAGACGCGCTCCGCCAGAGTCTCCGTCGAATCACCGGGAAGCACCGCGCAGCGCCGCTCGATGACGGTCGCGCCGTGGTCGTATTCCTCATCGACCTCGTGCACAGTGCATCCCGACTCGTGCACGCCCGCCGCGAGCACCGCCTCGTGGACGCGCACGCCGTACATGCCCTTGCCGCCGAAGCGGGGCAGGAGAGCGGGGTGGATGTTGAGGGTTCGGCCCGACCAACGCGTTCCGACGCGGAAGCGGCGGAGGTAGCCGGCGAGGCAGACGAGGTCGGTTCC
>CAIXEV010000411.1 GCA_903918555.1 uncultured bacterium
GACCTTCGGCGTGCTCCATCGGTGCGGATAGGTCGAATGGCACTGCGAGCAGTTCTCGATGAAGAGCGCACGGCCCTTCGCGGCCTTCTCGCGGTCGATCGCGCCGAACACCTCCTCGGGCCACTTCGGCGGCGCGAGCCTGCGCAGCAGCTCCTCGATCTTCAGCTGGCCGCGCAGGTCCATCGTCGTCTCGAACAAGCCTTCCTCGGGCGTCTTCGAACGGAGATCGGCGCGGATGAACACGCCGAGCGACTCGGTCGCGTTGCGCACGAGCGGATCCGACGCGACGCCGCTCCACTGCACCCACGCCGACTGCGGCGCATTCCATAGGAACGGCGGCTTCGCGGGCGCAAGCGCCGCCTCCCAGTTCTCCATCATGCCCGTCGCGCCCGCAAGCGCGCGGTTGTGAATGAGCGTGAGCGCGTCCATGCGGCCAGGCCCGCTCGGGGTCGCCTGCGCCGCATCGCGCGTGATGTACTGGTTGACCGACTCCGCCGCCTCGTCGAGCGACGCACGCAGCGCCGCGCGCGCCGCCTCGCCCGACGCCTTGATGCGCGCGGCCGTGCGGTCGAACTTCGCCGCATCGCGCTGCGTGGCCGCGAGCGCGTCGTTCAGGCTCGTGATGTATCCGACGAAGTTGAACGCGTGGTTCGAGCCACCTTCGATGCGGATCCGCCGACCCTTGTACCGCAGCTCGGACGAATGACACGCCGAGCATGTGACGCCGATCCAGTCGCCCTTCCAACGCCCGGCGGGAACCGTCGTCTTCGCGAGACCGATCGGCAGCCCGTCGGGATTCACGCGGGGATCGGCCGGCATGGCGACGAGGCCGAACGCATCCGACACCTCGTCGGCGCGAAACAGATTCGTGTTGCCTACCTGTTCGAGCGCGATGAAGAGGTCGTACGGCATGAACGCCGAACCTTGCGAGGTGCGGTGATAGGCCGCGCGATCAGCGTCGCTCCAACCCTGGTCAAGAAGGACGAGCGGCGATGCTGCCGCCTCTTCGAAGCGCTCTCCGCCCGTCGACTCGAAGCGAATGGACTCGGCGCGAACGGGCTCGAAGCGAACGGGCTCGACGCGCGGCGCACCAAGACCAAGGGCACCACCGCAGAGGACAGCGAGCGCGACCAAGCCAAGCGTGACGCGTGAAAGACGACGGACATCGGAAATCGACATAAGTCCACACTAACAGATTGACTTGTGGGGAAAAAGCCGCGGCGGCCGAGATGCGTGCCGTCTACCGACTTCATCGCCGCTTGCGCGCCTCCACGCATCTGCGATCATGCATCGATGCACCTCCTGACTTCTCTTGCGTCGCGCGTTGGGCGCTGGTCGGCTGCTTCGTTTGCGTCGTGTGTCGTCGCGGTTGCCGCGGTCGAGGCGCCGCGCGTGGCCACGGCGCAGGGCACCACCGCAGCCGCGCCCGCTGCTGCGCGTGACCTCGTCGTCTTCACCGCGAAGGAGATCGTGACGATGGACCCGGGTTGGCCGAGCGCCAGCTGCGTCGCCGTGCGCGATGGGCGCATCATCTCGGTCGGGCGCACGATGGCTGATCTCGCGCCGTGGATCGAATCGACCCGCAAGGCGGGCGGCGCGGTGCGCGTCGACGAGACCTTCAAGGACTCCGTGCTCGTGCCTGGCTTCGTCGAGGCGCACGGTCACCCGCTCATCGGCGCGATCGCGCTCACGCGGCCGTGTCTCTCGTACCTTCCGACGCCGAATCCGTACGGGCCCGCGTTTCCTGGCGTCCGTGACCTTGCCGCGTGCGAGGCCGCGATGCGCGCCTACCTCGCCGCGAACCCGGACAACGGGAAGCCCGTGATTTTCTGGGGTTACGACGTGGTCGCGATGGGCCGCCACCTCGACGCAGCGTGGCTTGACCGTGTGTGCGGCACGCGCGCCGTCTTCGTGTGGGACGCGTCCGAGCACTTCGTCTACGCGTCGACCGCCGCGATGGCCGCGCGCGGCGTCACGAAGGCCGACGCCGCGATCAACGGCGTGCAGACCGGCGCCGACGGCGCGCCAAACGGGCAGTTCCTCGGCGCAACCGCGGCCGGTTGGCTGCTCGCTCCGATGATGACGGAAGTGCTCGCGCCCGCCGAGATGCCGGGGATGATGAAGTACCTCGTCGACCTCGGCATCAAGAACGGCCTCACCACCACCTGCGACATGGCGCACGGCATGGTCGCGGGCATCGAGCAGGAATCCGAGCTTTTCGCGAAGTTCTTCCGCAGTCCGCTCGGGCCGCTGCGCTGCGTGGTGATCACCGCGGCCGATGTCGCGATCGCCGAGAAGAAGGACGGCGCGGTCGCGTTCGTGAAGAGCCTCGAGGCGAAGAGCGACGACAAGATCATCTACCGCGGCGTGAAGTTCTTCGCTGACGACGCGTTCCTCAGCTACGGCATGCAGATCACGAACCCGGGCTACACCGACGGCCGCGAAGGCCTTTGGATGACGAAGCCCGCGGACATGGTGGCCGCGTACCGCCCGTGGTGGAGCGCCGGCTTCCAGATCCACACGCACACGAACGGAAACGCAGGCGTTTCGGCCGTGATCGACGCGCTCGCCGGCCTCCAAAGCGAGCACCCGCGCTTCGACCACCGCTTTGCGATCCAGCACTACGGGATCTCGACTCCCGAGGACGCGATGCGACTCGCGCGCCTCGGCGGCGTCGCGAGCGTGAACCCCTACTACCTCTACGCGCGCGGCGAAATCAACATCCCCTACCTCGGCACCGACCGCGCCGAGACGGCCGCACGCTTCGCGACGCTGCGCGCAAACGGCGTCCTCACCGCGATGCACACCGACACGCCCGTCGCGCCGCCGCACCCGCTCGAGTGCATGTGGATCGCCGTCAACCGCCTCGGCCTGAGCGGCACGCGCGTCCTCGGCGAGGCCGAGCGCGTGAGCGCCTACGACGCGCTTCGCATGGTGACGATCGACGCAGCGGCCTCGCTTGGCGTCGACGACCGCGTGGGCAGCATTCGCGCGGGCAAGCTCGCTGATTTCACCGTGCTCGCCGAAAGCCCGCTGAAGGTCGACCCGATGAAGATCCGCGACATCGCCGTGTGGGGCGTGGTGATCGGCGGCGAGAAGCACGCTGCGGCTGATCTGCGGCCGTTGCCCGCGGCGCCGGCCCCCGCGCCCGCAGCCGCGAAGCCGCGCGCTGCGCGCGATTCGACGCCAACCGCCGCCCCCGCCTCCGCCGCCACCCGCAGCCTCGCGGCGCGCTACGGCGCGCAGTCGTCGGAAGTCGACCCGGCAAAGCTGATGGCGCACCTAAACGGCTGCCGCCTCGAGTTCTGGCGATCGTTCTCGCGTCAAGGCACGGCGATCACGCTCGTCGAACCCCGCGCCGACAACCACCAAGGCGAAGAGTGACGCGCGGGCTGCGTTCCATGCTGCTCGCGTCGCTCGCGTGCGGCGCGCACACGCACCCCGCGCACGCCGACACGGGCGACCCGTTTCCGCTGCAGCAGCTGCACGAGACGCTGCGCCTCCAGCCCGCGGCGGGCGCCGAGGGCCGCTGGCTCGACCTCGCACGCGCGAACATCGGCCTCGATGTGATGCCTGGCTTCCAGTCGATCTTCGACGGCAAGCCGCTCGACGGCGTGCGCACCGATCTCTACGGCGCGTTCGTGTGGCAGGCCGCGTCGGACACGCTTCCGGGCGAGCGCTCGACCGTGGGCGCGGGGCGCATCAACCTGCGCGCCGACGCGCTGCTCTTTCGCACCGAAGGTTCAGGCATGGGCCGCGTGACCGCGCAGATCCGCGTGAACGGCGTGTGGCCCGACCTCTCCGACTCGATGCAGGGCTCGACCGGCGCGATCAGCGACCTCGATGAACTCGCGTCTTCGAACGCGACCGCGCTCTCGAGGTTCATGTACTCGCAGAGCCTGTTCGACGACCGCGCGATGCTGTCGGCCGGCAAGATCAGCGCGAACGACTTCGTGCTGGCGAATGTCTTTGCGAACGACGAATCGCGGCAATTCCTCGCGCAGCCCTTCGACGGAAACAGCGTGTGGCCGATCTCGTTCCAGAACCACGCGCTCGGCCTCGGCCTCGTGTCGCTGCCGACCGACTGGTGCTTCCTCAACGGATTCGTGGTCGACGCCGCGTCGAGCGAGACGCCGTGGCTCGGCGACGCGTTTGGCGAGGGCTTCGCGGCGTCGGCCGAGTTCGGACTGCTCGCGGAAGTCGACGGCCTGCCCGCGCGGCTGAGCTTCGCGTGGTGCGGCACCGACGCCAACTCCGACACGCTTGCAAACCTCGCGCCGCGCGACGGACTCTGGGGCAACGCCTACGGCGCGCTCGCGCAGGTGCTCGTTGCGCCGAAGCTCGCGCTGTGGGCGCAATGGTCGGCGTGCGACGAGAACGTGTCGAGCGACGCGACCGCGGAGTACGCGCTCGGCACGACGATCGACGACTGCTTCGGCCGCAAGGGCGACGGCTGCGGCGCCGCGATCGCGTGGAGCGAACCGGCGGACGGCGCGCTCGACGACCAGATCCTGCTCGAGTGCTACTACCGGCTCCAGGTGATGAAGGACCTGCAGATCACGCTCGACGGCCAGGTGCTGATGCCGTCGGCGAACCCGGGCGTCGACGACCCGACGGTGGTCGGATCACTGCGCGCGGTGTGGCGGTTCTGAGAAGCGGCGGCCTTTGGCGGCGTGGAAGTTTTGGGTGCCAGCAGGCTCTAGCCCGCTGAACGACGCGTGTCGGACTTTGACTCCGGCGTCATCTGTTCAGC
>CAIXEV010000412.1 GCA_903918555.1 uncultured bacterium
CTTCGCGAAGATCATCTACAACGGCACCTGGTTCAGCCCGACGCGCGAGGCGATGTGGGCCTCGTTCGAGGCGATCGCGCAGTCGCTCGACGGCGATGTCGTCGTGCGCTGCTACAAGGGCCGCGCCGAGGCGGTCCGCCGCCGCTCGCCGAACTCGCTCTTCCACCACGGCTTCGCCACCTTCGGCGAGGACGAGGTCTACGACCACAAGCACAGCGAGGGCTTCATCCGCCTCTTCAGCCTGCCGCTTCGCATCCGCGCTCTGCTCGGCCTGAACCCCGACGCGAAGAAGATCGCCGCCAGCACCTCCGCCTCCAGCTCGGCTTCGAACGCCGGCGCCGCTTCGACCTCGAAGCAGAAGGTCCACTGACATGACGACCGCCATCTGGGCAGGACGCCTCGAAGGCCAGGCCGACTCGCTCTTCCGCGAGTTCAACGACTCGCTCGCGTTCGACCGCACGCTCGTGCGCGAGGATATCGAGGGCTCGGTCGCGTGGTCGAAGGCGATCATGCGCGCGGGCGTCATCGACTCGAACGAGCAGGCGCAGATCGCGGCCGCGCTCGGCGAGATCCTCACGCTCGCGGTGGAGGATCCGTCGTCGATCACCGATGCGGATGACGAGGATGTCCACTCGTGGGTCGAGCGCCAGCTCATCGCCCGCGTCGGCGACCTCGGCAAGAAGCTGCACACGGGCCGCAACCGCAACGACCAGGTCGCCACCGACCTGCGGCTGTGGACCGCGCGCCAGCTGAAGCTGCGCCAGAGCGAGCTCAAGGCCGCGATGAACGCGCTCGTCGACCTCGCCGAGCGCGAGAAGACGACGCCGTTCCCGGGCTACACGCACCTCCAGCGCGCGCAGCCGATCCTGTTCGCACACTGGTGCCTGGCGTATGTCGAGATGTTCCGCCGCGACGCGGAGCGCCTCGCCGACGCGCTCAAGCGCGTGCGCTCGTCGCCGCTCGGCTCGGGGGCGCTCGCAGGCACGGCGTACCCGATCGACCGCGAGCAGCTCGCGAAGGACCTCGGTTTCCGCGCGCCGACCGCGAACTCGCTCGACGCCGTCAGCGACCGCGACTTCGTGATCGAGACGCTGTCGGCGTGCGCGCTGTGCGCCGTCCACCTCTCGCGTTTCGCCGAGGACCTCATCTTCTATTCGACGAGCGAGGCCTCGCTCATCGAACTGCCGGACGCCTTCACCTCCGGCAGCTCGCTCATGCCGCAGAAGAAGAACCCCGACGCGCTCGAGCTCTTCCGCGGAAAGACCGGCCGCCAGGTCGGCAACCTCGTCACGCTGCTCGTCACCGTGAAGGGCCTGCCGATGGCCTACAACAAGGACCTGCAGGAAGACAAGGAGCCGCTCTTCGATTCGATGCGGCAGCTGTCGATGTGCCTGCGCGTCCTGCCGCCGATGGTCGCTGGGATCACGGTCAACCGCGAGAACGCGCTTCTCGCGGCCGCCGAGGGATACACGAACGCGACCGATCTCGCCGACTACCTCGTGCGGCTCGGCGTCCCCTTCCGCGAGGCGCATCACCAGGCCGGCCGACTCGTCCGCAAGGCGATCGAGTCGCACTCCGCGCTCGAGGAACTCTCGATCGAAGTGATCCGCGAGCAGGCGCCGCGCGCGAACAGCGACATCTACACCCAGCTCACCGTCAGCGCCACGCTCGAGAAGCGCGGCTCGACGGGCGGCACGGGCCCGAAGGCGGTCGAGAGCGCGATCGAGCGCGTGCGGCGCATGCTGCGCGAGCGCGCGGTGCCCGCGGGCTCGGGCGAGGTCGAGTTCCGCCAGGCGCGGATGGACGACCTCGACGCGATCGTGCAGCTCGTCGACTACTGGGCGCAGCACGGCGAGAACCTGCCGCGCTCGCGCGAGGACATCATGAAGGCGATCCTCGACTTCGGCGTCGCCGTCGTCGACGGCCGCGTCGTCGGCTGCGCGGCGCTGTGGATCTACAACCCCCGATCTCGCGGAGATCCGCTCGCTCGGCATCCACACCGAGTTCCAGGGCCGCGGCATCGGCCAGGGCATCGTGCGGCACTTCCAGCATGTCGCGGGGCAGCTCCACATCGACCGTCTGTTCGTGCTGACGCGCGCGCCCGAGTTCTTCGAGAAGGTCGGCTTCCGCCGCGTTTCGATCAACTCGCTGCCTGAGAAGGTCCTCAAGGACTGCTCGAGCTGCCCGAAGAACGCGAACTGCGACGAGATCGCGCTGATTCACGACACCGTGCTGCCGGACGCGAACGGCGACGGGAAGTGACGAGGACCAGATGACGCACGCACACGCCGAAAGCTCCGCGGCAGGACGCATCGTCGCCGCCACGCACCACTGGCCGCGCGGATTCCGCGCGTCGGTCGGCGCGGCGGCGATCAAGAAGCCGGGGCGCGACGACCTCGCGCTCCTCGCGATGCCCGAGGGGGCGAGCGCGGCGGCGATCTTCACGCGCAACCTCTTCGCCGCCGCGCCGATCGAGGTCTCGCGGCGCCATATCCGCGACTCGCGCGGCCACGCGTCGGCGCTCATCCTGAACTCAGGCTGCGCGAACGCCGCGACCGGCCCGCGCGGGCTTGGAAACGCGCAGGAAATGGTCGACGCCGTGTCGATCGCGCTCGGGTGCGCCTGCGAGGCCGTGCTCGTCAACTCGACGGGCGTGATCGGCGTGCAGCTACCGATGGACCGGATCGCGCCGGTCATTCCGAAGATGGCGACGGGCATCGCCGAGGCGCTCGACGCGGGGCCGCTCGAGCCGTTTGCGCGCGCGATCATGACGACCGACACCAAGCCGAAGATGAGCGCGCGGCGCATCGAGCTGCCGGACAACCGCACCGTGCATGTCGCGGGCGTCGCGAAGGGCGCGGGCATGATCCGCCCCGACATGGCGACGATGATCTCGGTGCTCGCGACCGACGCAGCGGTCGAGCCGAAGGCGCTCGACCGGATCCTGCGCCACGCGGCCGACGCGAGCTACCACCGCATCTCGGTCGACGGCGACACCAGCACGAACGACTCGGTCTTCGCGTTCGCGTCGGGCGTGGCGGGCGCGTGCGACGAGATCCTGCTCGCGCGCGCGTTCCGCGAGGTCGCTTGCGAGCTTGCGCGCATGATCGTGTGCGACGGAGAAGGCTTCGAGCGCTCGCTCGCCGTGCGCGTCACGGGCGCCGCGACCAAGACCGACGCGCTCAAGGTCGCGGAGACGGTCGCGTCGAGCCTGCTCGTCCGCACCGCGATCACCGGCGGCGACCCGAACTGGGGCCGCATCGTGGCCGCAGCCGGCCGCGCAGGCGTCGCGTTCCGCCCGGGCGACCTCGAGCTGCGCGTCGGCGGGATCCTCATCTTCCGCGACGGCGAGCCCTGCCCCGCCGACAGCAGCGCGGTGCGCGCCGCGTTCAACGGCTCGCATGTGGCCGTCGAGATCTCACTCGGCGCCACCGACGGCGCCACGGCCGAGACCAACTCCGACGAGTTCCTCAGCTGCGGGCTGACGACGGAGTATGTGCGGCTGAATGCGGATTACACGACTTGAGTGAGGCGGGTCGCCTGAACCACGGGACCGCCCGCCTTCGGCAGGCGCGCTGTCGTGGACTCGGGTGGTTCTGCTAGCACTGCTTGCTTCGCAAGCATGTGGCACCCGCCGCTCCTTTGGAGCGGCGGCGTCTTGTGACATTCCGGCGGAAAACGCCGCCGGCCAACGGCCGGCGGGTGCCACGTGCTTCCGAGCGAAGCGAGGAAGCAGTGCTAGCCGAACCTCTCGAGCCCACGACAGTGCGCCGCGCGCAGCGCGGCGGTCCCGTCCGGATCCGCTCGGGCTCAGCCCGTCCACGCGCTCAGCAGCGTTCCGAGGTCGGCGGAGTCGGTGGCGCCGCTGTCGTCGATGTCGGTCGGGCCAGGCTCTCCCCACGCCGACAGCAGCGCGCCGAGGTCCTTCGAGTTCACGCCGCCGTCGCAGTTGATGTCGGCGCCGCAGGTCGGGGGGATCGTGGTGTTCGCCTGCACCCACGCGAGGACCTCGGGCTGGGCGAGGTCGAGGTAGCTCGTGGTGCCCACACTCGCGCCGTTCCCCGACTGGCCGAAATTGATGCCGACGAGCTGGCCCTGCGCGTTGAAGACGCCGCCGCCGGAGTCGCCGGCGAGGGCCTTGCCGTTGACGGGGGTGGCGGAGCCGCCGAGATC
>CAIXEV010000413.1 GCA_903918555.1 uncultured bacterium
CCGCCGCTCGGACGCGAATTGCGGATCAGCGTCGACTCGCGCGATGCCAACGGCGTAGCAGCTGCGCAAGAACTCCCAAGCCTCGTTCGCACGGCCGGCATAGACGAGCTGGAAGAACGGATTCAGCGCCAGCCCGACGACGCGATCGCGGGCAAACTCGTCGATCGGAAGGGACGCGATCTCGGCTCTCGCGGCGTCGAGTTCAGACGGAGTCGGACCCGAGCCAGGAGGCGGGTCTAGAAACGCCAGGCCGCCCGACACGGAGAGCTCGGCGCGCACCCTTGGAAAGGGGCTCCCCGCCCGACTGGCCCAAAGATACATGTATGTCAGGTCGGGCTGGATCCAAATCGACCGATTGTCGGCCTCTGTTGTCTCGAACCACCCGTTCTCGAGCACGGCGACCGGGAGCAGTCCGCTGCGCCCGGGACCGCCGTCCACGGAGAAGACATAGGTCGTACTGAATCCTGCCGAGCCCCCCGAGTCCGAGCGAATCCACACCGCCTCAACAGGGGAGCCATCAGAGTCGAGATTCAGGCCGCCGGCGCCTGGGTTCAACATGTCCGACTGGTACGCCAAGCGTCCGCCAACCTCAACCTCGACCCTCGATTCAAACTCGTACGGCCAGAACGGGCGAAGCACACGTATGGTGGCGCCCTTGACTTGTAGAGTCTTTTCAACTTTATATCGAGGCGTTACAAGCTTCATAACCCACATTCTGACATTCGCGCCCACTCCAAATCCCAGTCCGGTCAACGCTATAACGAGTCCGATCAACCCAATTGAGAGGATTCTGCTTGCGTTTTTTACGTCTTTTTGACTCTTGATTGAGGCGCCGCACTCGTTGCAAACCCGTCCGACGAGTCCGTCCAAGCGCTCGAATGGATGTCCGCAACGACGGCAAACCGGACGCGGAAGCACTCGCCTGCGAAGCCCGAACACGGCAAGCCCGAGTCCAACCAGAACCGAAAGCCAGCCAGACCAGACCAGAACGGTTTCGCTCACCGACAAGAGAGACATGGACGCACTCTACCGCGTCCGCGAAACAAGGCTGCTCGGATGCGACGGCGGCATCCCAAGAGGCAGCTCGCCCGAACCCCCGTGCCCAAAATCGGGCGGCGAAGCGCCGTTGCGCCTACCGTCCGCGACCCGTTGGTCGGCACCACCGACCATGAAGATCGAACTCAGGAGTCCATGATGAACCGCAAGATCGCTACCGCAATCAGCCTCGTTTCCGTTGTCACCCTCTCCGCCGTCGGCCTCGGTGCCCAGAACGCGCCGCAGGCGAAGCCCGCGGCCGCCTCCGCTTCCGAGAGCCTCGCCTACAAGATCGACGATGTGCATTCGAGCGCGCTGTTCCGCGTGCATCACCTCGGTGCCGGGCAGTTCTGGGGTCGCTTCAACACGATCTCGGGAAGCATGAACTTCAGCGCCGGCGGCGAACCGACGGCCTTCGACATCTCGATCGCGACCGACAGCGTCGACACCGGCGAGCCGAAGCTCGATGGCCACCTGAAGAGCCCTGACTTCTTCAACTCGAAGGAGTTCCCTGCGATGACCTTCAAGTCGGCGTCGGTCACCAAGAAGGCGGATGGCAACTTCGAGGTCGCGGGTGACCTCTCGATGCACGGCGTGACCAAGTCGATCACCGCCGCTCTCGAGGTCACCGGCGTCGCCGACATGGGCATGGGCGCCCGCGCGGGCGTCGAGGCCGTGTTCACGGTCAAGCGCAGCGACTTCGGAATGAAGTACGGACTCGAGAAGGGCACCCTCGGCGACTCGGTTCGCGTTGTGGTCAGCCTCGAAGGCACCAACCGCTAAGGCGCCTGGGATCTCTCTGCCGTCGCCCGAGTGCCGATCGGGCAGATCGGAAAATCCGATCGACACTGGAACCGCGACGCGCGGGTTCCCGAAATGATCGTCGTCACGAAGTTTGACACCCGATGGCTCGCCACGATTCGCACGGCCCCGCGGATCTTGGCGAGCCTCGCGGTTTTTTCGTGAGCCCGACACGCCCGGGAGAATCGGGAAATCTCACCAAGGGAATCTTGCTTGTCACTTTGCTGTGCCTACGATGGCGTTCCGCAGTGAAGTTGATCTTCATGCTCGCAGCACAGGTGATTGGATGAAGAAGCCGCCGGCCGTTCTTACGGACGGGCGGTGACGCGCGGTCGCACGAGCGCGCAACGTCGAGAAGGTGGGAAACGGAGTAGGCGAGAGGTGGAGTAGGCGAGAGGCGGAGATACGGCAATCCAACAAGGAGGGTCCATGGACAATGGGTCGAATGGGTGGAATGGCGCCGACGGAGAAGAGGGGGCGGACAAACTCAACAACCAGGAATGCGGGGATGGACTCGCGCCGATCGCAGGCGGCGGCGGTGTCGCTCCGCGTCCGAACGATCCATCGAGGATCGACGCCGACCCGACGACAGGTCTGGAAGGCGATGAACTCGGGGAGATGCACGCGGGGGAGATGCATGCGGGGGACATGCACCTAGGCGACATGCTTCCTGGAAACATGCGTCTCGAGAGCCACCCTGCGCTTCCCGAGCCATTGAAGGACGATTCGCGCGAGACACCGCCTGGCGTGGCGCATGATGCGCCGAAGCCGAACGATGACGCGCCCTCCGGCGGCGGCAGCGTCCCGATCCGTGCGCGGCCTGTGAAGCGCGAGTCACTCGTGAAGTCAGGCGCAGAGCGTCGCGACGCACCCTTGTTCCAGGTGCACAGCCTGAGCAACTTCCTCAGCACCTCGCGGATTCCGCAGCAGCTCGACACACTTGTCGCGAAGTGTCTCGCGCGGGACACGCGGCTCGATCACATCCTGATCCACGGGGCACCCGGGAGCGGCACCGCGCTCCTCGCGGTCGCGCTGATCAACGACTACGCGCCGCGCCGCGTGATCGAGATCGATGCAGCGCTCGGATGCGATCCCGAGCTCCTTCGCCGAAGCATCGACGAGGTGGGCGCGCGCGGCGTGCTGTTCATCCGCCACATCGATGCGCTCGAAGCCGAGTGCGATCAGATGCTGGCGGAAGCGCTCGCGGGCCGACCCGCCCGCGCTCGTCGGCCTCGAGGCTTCGTCGATCCGACCGAGTCCGAGCTCGACCGCGAGATCTCGGCATCGGCGTCTCCGCGTGGCGAAGCGCGGGAGTCACGGCCAGTGGAGTTCACCCTCGTCGCCACGGCGCACATGATGGCGCAGGTCGGATACGTCGTCCGCACCCGCGTCGAGCACATGTTCCACCTCCGCGACGATCCGAAGGCGCTGCGGAACGCAGTCCTTCGTTCGCTCCGGCGCCATGGCTCGATCGGCGTCGATGCCCCGGCGCTTCCGCAGCTCGAGCGCGTGCTCAGGACGCTCTCGGACTCGGCCGAGCCCATCACGCGCGCGACGCTCCTCCGAAGCGAGTGCGATGGAGCGCAGCGGATCGATGCCGCCCTCATGCAGTCCATCCTCGAGGAAGACCTCGCGGCACGGCTGCCTGACGAGGCCTACTCATCGTCGCTGCGTCGGCATCTGGCCGGTCGCAAGATCGAGCAGGTGACTCCCGAAGAGGTCGCGCGCGTCGCCGCCGACACCGGATGGGGGCTCTCCGCCGCGGAAGGCGCGATCTCGATGATGATCCGCGAGGAATCTCGGAAGCGCCCCGTCTAGCCGATCGTCACGGCCATCCGCCGTCTACGCCCTCGGCCGAGAGGTCGTCCATGCCCGTGGCTTCTTGCCAGCGGGTGGGTTCGTCCTGTTGCTCGACGGCGCACTCCACGATCCAGAGCGCCTCGCCTCGCGCGAACTCCGGCCATTCCTCCAGAAGCTTCTCGCAGAAGGTGCGCCGAGTCCTCTCGCGACGCTCCTCGCTGTCGCCGTCGGGCCGGGCGTCGGTGTCTCCGACCGGACTCGAGCTCGAGCTCGACCTCGTTGGCGGTGTCAGTGCGACCGGGCCTTCCCATCGCCGACCATCGCCTTCAGGCTCAACCTCGCCGCGATGGAGATCCGCCTCGAACGGAGGCTCCAACGGAGGTTCTTCGGAGACGAGCGGGCCGAAGCGCGCGTCGACCGCCGCGCGGATCGCCGCGTCGCTCATGCACTGCTGCCATGCGATCGAGAGCAGGCGCGATTCCGCGTTGTCACGCGATCCGTGCGCGGAGAGATCGACGCCGTAGCGGTGCTGGTACGCCGCGATGTACACAACCGCCGGGGGCGCGCTCGGCTCGCGATCTCGAGTCGAGATCCGGTCAGCGATCGCGTCGATCATGCCTTCATAGACGCTGAGCGCGCGCGCCTCGTCCTCGGAGTCCAACCGGCACTTGCGCGCCAGCGCGTCGAACTTCAAGCTTCCCTCGCCGCGATTCGAGTAGATGTCATCCTCCACGGTCAACCGCCTTTCCCTCGCGTTGCCACCAACATGTCTTGCCGTTGGGCGCGCCGATCGCGCCGGTTGTGAAACGCTACCGCGGGTTTGGCGGGCCCCCGAAACTTCTGCATGTTTTGCAGGAACAATTTTCGAGACCGCCACTCACGCATCCGCGCGAGGCGCTCGAAATCCAAGCACCTCCTGAGCGCGACGCGCGAGCGCGTGCCGCTCTTCATCAGTCCCCCGCAGGTAGATCACCTGCTCGCCTGCGATCCGATGACGCGTGCATGTGCGGGGCCGAAGCACGAGCTGCGTCACGGGTCCGATGATCGACTCCGAGCAGGCGAGTCGCGCGATGGACTCGACCGGGATCTGACGCGTCCTGCCGCGAGCGATGATGACCACGCCGCCGGGATGAACGACCCACAGCCCCGTCGAGGACGCGGGAGAGGCCACCCCTCTGCGCTTCGAGCGAACGAACCAGACGGCGAGCGCAAGAAGTGCTGCGAGGACAAGCAGCATCAAGAGGACCTCGAGCGTGAGCATGCTTTGGCGCATGACCGCTGCGAGGCTCACGACCATCGGGACTCCGAGGAGCGCGACGAGCAGGAGCGTGAAGGAAGCCCGTGTGCCGAAGGGCCGCACGACGACTCCCTCGATCGTGAACGCTCCCGAGAAACCAACCGCGCCGCACTCCGGACAGCGGGCGTCTTGCTCGATCCCGATGCGCGAGTACCCGCACGCCGGGCAAAGAGCGGTCGGGGACTGCGCTTCCACGGAATCACCCACTTGGTGTCGCCGCAGCCGAGGACCTCCACACGAGTCCGCCGATCGGCTGCGAGCGGCGCGAGAGCGCGAACAGCAGCACGCCGACCGCGACCATCGTCAGCGAGAGAAGCATCGGCAGCGTGAGGCCGCCGAGCATCGCGACGCCTTCGTCAGGCTCGCGGAACTGCTCCGTCGCGAAGCGAAGGACTCCGTAGCCCGCGAAGAAGACGGCGCTCACGACGCCGGCCTTGCGCGGCGCAAGCCACGCGAGGGCCATGAGGATGAGGAGCGCCGGCCCTTCCGCGAAGGCCTGGAAGAACTGGCTCGGGTAGTACGCGGTCAAGACCGGCCCGATCGCCTTCACGACCTGCGCGTGCGCCGGGCTCGCGTGGTCGTACGCGGTCGCGATCACCCAGTCGATGAACCGCGCGTCGTTCATTCGTTCGGTCGCCGGTGCGAGGCCGCGCAGGGGCTCGAGCGCCGCAGGCACCTTCTCGAAGAGATGGAGTTCCTTCGGATACCTCACGCTCCACCACGGGGCGCTTGCCTGCAGCTCCTGGGCAAGCGCGCGGCCCCAGAGCTCGCCGTTCACCCAGTTCGCGAGGCGGCCGAACATGAGCCCCCACGGCACGACGAACGCGACCGCGTCGCCCACGGCCAGGATCGGCAGCTTCTCGCGGCGCGCGAACAGGATGATCGTGAGCGCGACGCCGATGACGCCGCCGTGGCTCGACATGCCGCCCCGCTGGATCGCGAGGAGTTCCCAGAAGGGGAGCTTGTCGCTGAACCCGACGAGGAGATGCGGCTCGTAGAAGAGGACATGGCCGAGACGGCCGCCGACGATCACGCCGATCACGATTGCGGTCACGAGGTCGCCCGCCTGGCGAAGCGAGAGGGGGATGCGGCCTGACTTCGCGAGCGCCCGCAGGATCAGCCAGCCGACCACGAATCCCGAGAGGTAGGCCGTGCCGTACCAGCGCAATCCGACGCCCGGCGCGAACTCGAACACGAACGGATCAAGCGTGTGCACGATGGCGTCGGCGAGCATGGTGGGGAGGTGGGTCGTCACGGGGTTGGCGGAATGCTACGGCATGCGGGACGGCCTCGCGGCTTCCGCACCGCGCGGCTCCGCTACGCTAGCGCCATGCCCACCCAAGGAATGCCTGAGTTTGCTCGGCCGAATCGAGCCGGCGACCTGACTCCCTTTCTCCGGATCCTGCTTTCGGGCAGGACGCTCGACGAGGCGGCCGCGCAGGCTGCGTTCGAGGAGATCGCCTCCGGCCACTCGACCGAGGCCGAGATGGGTGCGTTCCTCGCGCTGATGGCGACCCGCATGCCGACCGTCGATGAGATCGTCGGCGCGGCGAAGGTGATGCGGGCGAACGTCGCGCGGGTTCCCTGCACGACGGATCCGCGCGATGTCGTCGACACGGCCGGCACGGGTGGCGCGCCGAAGACCTTCAATGTCTCGACGCTCGCGGCCGTCGTCGCTGCGGCAAGCGGCGCCAAGGTCGCGAAGCATGGCAATCGCTCGCGAACGGGCCGCGGCTCGGCGGAAGTGCTTGAGAAGCTCGGCGTCGATGTGAACGCGTCGCTCGAGATCCAGGCGCAGTGCCTCGACGAGGCGAGCATCTGCTTCTGCTTCGCGATCCACCACCATCCGGCGGCGCGCCATGTGCTGCCTGTGCGGCGCGCGCTCGGCGTGCCGACCTTGTTCAACCTGCTCGGCCCGCTCACGAACCCGGCCGGCGCAGGCCGTCAGGTGATGGGCGTCTATGCGGGACACTTCGTGCGTCCGATCGCCGAGTCCTTGGTTCGGCTCGGTGCGAGCCATGCGGTCGTCCTCCACTCCGACGACGGCCTCGACGAGATCTCGATCGCGGCTCCGACGCGCATCGCGGAAGTGCGCAACGGCGAGGTCACGGAGTGGTCGATCGATCCACGCAGGCTCGGGCTCGAGCGCGCGGATCCGGCCGAGCTCGCGCCGCACTCGCTCGAGGAGGCGGCGACGCTGTTCGTGAACATCCTCACCGGCGAGGAGCGCGGCGCGCGGCGCGCGATGGTGCTCGTGAATGCGGCGGCGGCGTTGTATGTCGGCGGGATCGCGGACTCGATCGAGACCGGCATCGGCATCGCCGCCGAGTCGATCGACTTCGGCAAGGCGCTCGCGACCTTCGAGCTGCTGCGCGAGAAGTCGAACGGCCGCTGACGGCGCGGGGAATCTGTCCGTAAAAACTACGGAGGTTCGAGACATGCTCGATCGGGCGTGTAGGTTGTCGCGTCGATTGGCGTGCAGCGTGTGCACGGCGGTGAACCAAGGTGAGGACGGCGGACGATGCGGCGCGGAGAGGCACAGCATCATGGGCCGGGCGATCCCATGCCCGGAGACGACGGCGATGCGGCCGATGGCTCGGTCAGCCTGCGCGGCGTCGTGCCATGGACGACCTGCATCTTCGCATGCGGCCTGTGGCTTGGTTGCGCGATGGCCGGTGGGTCGCGGTGGTCTGGGGTCGAGTGGGCGGCGTGCGCGGATGCGATGGCCGCGGCATGCCTCGGCTCGTCGGCGGGTTGCGCGATCGGGGCGATCGCCATGGCCGTGCGTGCGGCGACGCGATGCCGCGTCACGCGGGCGGGCGGAGCCGCGGCGGCGATCCTCGTCGGTCTCTGCGCCGTCTCGCTCGGGGCTGGGCTCCGATTCGAGGAGACGGTCGAGGCGGCGCGGAAACCGAGGCTTTGCGTCCCCGACGAAGGACGCCTTGCGCGAATCGAGGCGAAGGTCTCGGCACCCTTCGCAGAGCGTGGCTTTGCCGTCGACCTGCTCGCGAAGTACCTGGTGAGACCCACGAAGTTCGTCGGCCTCGTCTCGGATGTCGTGTTCATCGACGAGGCGGGCGGAAGGCATGGGATCGGCGACCCGGACGCGCTGCTGTCCGTCGCGGTGTTCGACGCTCCACCTGCATGCGGCGTCGCGGATCGGGTCGCGTTTGTCGGAACCGTGCGCCACATCGATGCCGCGCGGCTCCCGGGAGACGCGCGCATGAAGGATTTCGCCGCGCGACGGGGCGTGGTGGGATCGGTCGTCGTCGAGTCGCCAGCGCTTGTGCGTGTCGTCACCGAGACGGTGACCGAGACGCCGGTCGCCGACGCGTTCGCGCGGCTCCGCGAGGCCGCGCGGCATCGTGTGCGCGCCGCGCTCCTCGAGGGCGTGTCCGATGACGAGCGGTTCGCGGTCCGGTCGATGCTGGTCGCGCTTGTCCTCGGCGACGCGGAGGATGGGTACAGGACGATCGAGAACTCGTTCCGTGCGGTGGGGCTGTCGCACATCCTCGCGATCTCGGGCTTCAACCTCGCCGTTCTCGGGTGGATCGTCGGGCTCGCCGCGCGCACCGTCTCGTCGGATCAACGCGTGCACGCCGTCGCGTGCGGCGTCGCGGCGCTTGGCGCGCTCGTGCTGATGGCGCCGGCTGCGAGCGCGGTGCGCTCGGCGTTGATGGCGATCGTCGGTGCGTCGGGCGGCGCGCTTGGAAGGGAGTGGAACGGTGACGCGGTGCTCGCGGTTGCCGCGGTGGCGATGCTCGTCGCCTCGCCATCGGACGCGCTCGGGGCAGGATTTCAGCTGAGCTTCGCCTGCGTGCTCGCGCTCCGGCATCTGTCG
>CAIXEV010000414.1 GCA_903918555.1 uncultured bacterium
CGCGAAGCTTGCGCGGCGGTGATGCAAAAATGAAAGGCGCCGCACGGGATTCCGTGCGGCGCCATGTTCGGCATGCGAGAGAGATTGATGCCGGGTTTCAGCGACGACGGCGGCCAGCGAGGCCGGCGAGGCCGAGGAGCGCGAGCGCGCCGGGGGCCGGGAGGTTGAAGGTGTTCTCGGCGAACTGGACGGAAGTCGAGACGCCGTCGGTGTAGCCGATCTTCAGGTTCCAGATGCCGCCGTTCGCGTCACGATCGATCACGAACTGGCCGAGGCGGACGGCATCGGTCGGGTTCGCACCAGCGCCCGAGCCAACGCCGACGCGGCCCTGGAGGTTCGGCGGGTTCGAGTTGAACCAGCCGACATTCGCGCCGTTCGGCACATCAGCACGCGCCCACGAACCGCCAGCGGCCGGCCACGAGGGATCGGCGTTGGTCGAGTTGGTGCCGGAGGTGGTGCCACCGATCGTGAGCCACGAATCGAACGGACGGTTGGTCGTCGCCGAGCCGACCTGCGACGGGCTCCACGTGCCGAACTCCTTCATCAGAACGCCGCCGTTGCTGTCGGAGTTGTCCTTGTGATAGAAGATGTTCGTCGTGTTCGAGTCGACGCGGTTGAAGTTGAACGCGTTGACGACGGTGTCGGTCGCGCCGTTGAAGCGGGCGAACAGCATGTAGACATCGAGGTTGACGCCCGAGTTCACGGTCTGGGTCTTGACGGTGTAGAACTGGACGAAAGTGGCCGAGGAGGCGCTCGTCACGGCTGCCGCGAGGGCGAAAGCTGCTGCGATCTTCATTTGAGGGATTCCTTGAGAGAGAGACTGATACGGACTTGGAACCGCGCCACCCACGATGGAGCCGCGTTCCTGCCCTCAACGCGCGGAAACCGCCTCCGCTCTCTCACCGATTTGCGTGGCTTCACGATGCTTGCGCACGCCCTGAACACAGGCGCCCTCCTGCATTTCGGTCGTGTAAGGCTTCGGTGAGCGCGCCCTCGGGACGGGGCGCCGAGGCGCAAAAAGACAACCGCCGCGCATCGCTGCGCGGCGGTTGGGGAAGTCACGCTGTGTCGACGGATCAGCGGCGACGGCGGCCGGCGAGGCCCGCGAGGCCGAGGAGCGCAGCAGCGCCCGGAGCCGGGATCACGCCGAGGTTGAAGGTGTTCTCGGCGAACTGGACGGAGGTCGAGACGCCGTCGGTGTAGCCGATCTTCAGGTTCCAGGTACCACCGAAGGTGTCGCGGTCGATCACGAACTGGCCGAGGCGGACGGCATCGGCGGGGTTCGCTGCGGTGCCGCTGCCAGCGCCGACGCGGCCCTGGAGGTTCGGCGGGTTCGAGTTGAACCAGCCGACATTCACGCCGTTCGGGACATCGGGGCGCGCCCACGAACCGCCGGCGGCCGGCCACGAGGGATCGGCGTTGGTCGAGTTGGTGCCGCCGGTGCTGCCACCGATGGTCAGCCACGAGTCGAACGGACGGTTGGCCGCCGCCGAGCCGGTCTGCGACGGGCTCCAGGTACCGAACTCCTTCATCAGCACGCCGCCGTTGCTGTCGGAGTTGTCCTTGTGATAGAAGATGTTCGTCGTGTTCGAGTCGACGCGGTTGAAGTTGAACGCGTTGACGATGGTGTCGGTCGAGCCGTTGAAGCGCGCGAACAGCGTGTAGACATCGAGGTTGACGCCCGCGGTCGCGGTCTGGGTCTTGACGGTGTAGAACTGGACGAAAGTGGCCGAGGAGGCGCTCGTCACGGCTGCCGCGAGGGCGAAGGCTGCTGCAAACTTCATGGAAGGGGTCCTTTGGAAAAGAAGAACACAAGAAACCAGCCGCACCACCCGGCGCAACTGGCGACACACCCCTTGCCTTCGGAAGCGCAGAAACTCGTCGAGCTTGGTCAGGAATGCGGTGAAATTGCGGCATTGGGCGGCGCATGGAGGACAAACCGCTTCCAACGCGCCCAAAGCGGGCAACCGGACGCCTTGCTGCCCGGCGTCGTGTCCTCTGTTCGTCGCGTTCGAACCCGTCACCTGCGGCAATCAGGGCGGGAACGCCTCGAGATAGAGGTAGGCGTAGGCCACCCGGTCCGCGGGGCTGCAGGGGTACGCCGACACGAAGAGCATGAACGCCGGGTAGGTGTTGGGCCTGGCGCCTGCCGAGAGCCACGCCTGGTACGAGGGCAGCACCTGCCCGAAGAATGTGCGGCTCTGCACGCGGGAGACCGTGACGAGCGACGCGACCGACAGCGATGGCGGCGGCGGCGATCCGGTGTCGGCCACGACGAGGCAGGTCAGCGCTGCGGTGATCGCGCTTGCGAGTGCGCGGGAGAATCGATTCGTGCGGTTCATGGACGCGATCCCTCCCGTGTTGCGTAGAGCGCGAAGTAGTCGTCGGCACGGGCCCGCGCCGCGGGGACATGGCCGAGGACACCGGCCACGAGCTTCGCCTCCGTTGCGTCGAGCAGTCGAGAGCCGTGCGCGAGCGAACCGAGCCGCCGCCGCCGCTCGCTGTCGAGCTCGAGGTGCTGGTGCGCGAAGTACCAGTTCGAGGTCGCGGCGGCATGCGCGCGGAGCGCGGCGGAGGCGAGTTCGAGCATGCCCCAAAGCTGCATGTCGTCGGTCACGACCCGCTTGGCCGTGTTTGCGAGGGCGATCGCAGCCCACGCCTTCCGCTCGCTGACTCCGGGCAGGAGGTCACCGCCTTCACGAACCACTTCGAGCAGCCGCGTGATCGCGGACGCCGTGAAGTCGGGGTCGCGCACGGCACGAAGCTCGAGGATCGCCACATCGACCGAGGTGACGAAGGTCAGGTTGCGGTCGTGGTAGCCATGCTCCGAGCAACGCAGTTCCTCGCCGATCTCCGCGCAGAGCTCGAAGTCCTTCTCGGCCGACGCCGCGAGCGGCTTCCATGGCTCGAAGCTCGTGACGGGGATCGATGCGCGCAGGGCGTGCGCGCGGGCCCACAGCGCGAGGGCGCGGGCAAGCTGCGCGACATGGTCCGCCTCGATTCGGGCCGTGTACTCGAGCACCGACGAAGCCGTGCCGATGGCCTGGGTGCGGTTTCCCTGCATGAACAGGATGTTCGCGCACTTGGCGTCGATGAGCAGCCGCCACGCGAGCTCGACTCCGTCGATTTGCGCCGCGGTGCGCAGGCAGCGCAGGGCCTCGAGGTATGAGCCGCACGCCTCGTGCGCATCGGACTCGACCGCGCTCGCGGCCGCGCGGCGCGTCGGAGTGTCGGCAGCGGTTCCCGCGCGCACCGCGAGGCGGATCGCCTCGAAGTAGTCCCGCGAGAATCGCTTCTCGAGGCTTGCGTTGTAGAGCGACGCGAAGTCGGCGCGGCTGTCGCCGGCCGCGGCGTCGATGCGCAGCGTCATCTCGGGCTTCACGAGATGCTCGACCACGGCCTCGATCGGCCAGTCGAGCGCCTTCGCGAGCGCGACCACGAGGTCGATCTTCGGCATGCCGCTCTCCGGCACGAGGCGACCGGGCTGGCGCCCGAGCGCGATCGCCAGCTCCTTCACCGACCAATTGCGGTAGGTGCGGGCAAGGGCCTGCAGTTCCTCGAGCCGAACGCGCGCAAGCGCCTCGCGCGCGGCATCCGTCGTGCATGTCTCGTCGATCATCGGGGACTCCTTCTCTTGGGCTCGCTGCGCGACGAAGCGCCGGGAGCGTGAATCTCATTTCAACGATTTAACCGTGCGATTCAAAGATGCAATGTCTGATTTCTCCATCGATGCCTGACGCCAAGCCGACAGGGCGTGCCCTCGGGTAGCGGACAATCATTGTTCTGACCTCAGAATCATCGAACTCGTCGAGCAACGCCTGCGGCACCTCGCCGCGGCGCGCGCGATCGCACCACTCGTGCAGCGCAAGACGCAGCCGGCGACGAAGAAGCGACATCGGTGGCTTCGGCGCATCGATCGCGATGCGTTCATCGATGGCGAACTGCGACGCGACGAACAGCGACATCGCGGCGCGATCCGCCTCGCCGGACACGCCTCGGGCCTCGCGCAGGCGCAGCGCGGCGATGCCGGCGATCGATGCCGACCAGGCGATCGCATGCGGGCATCCGAGCTCCACCGCATCGACGACATGCCGGCGGAGCGCCGCGATGAGCTCGCAGGTCCTGCCCGCGCCATGCGTCGCCGCGTGAAGGAGCCGGGCTGCGAGCACGGCGGAGATCTGGCGCGCGCTGGCGGCGTCGTGCGCATGCATCCGACGCGAGAGGCTGCGCTCGTGTCCGATGGCGCACTCGCCGCGTGGCTCGAGGCCACGCCATGCTTCGCCGAGCGCGACCTCTGCCTTGACGCAGTCGAGGAGCTGCGAGGCCACGGGGGACGACTGCGCGGAAAACCCGAGTTTCTCGGCGCAATTCGCGCGTTCGTGCGCCGCGTGCGCCTCGCCGCGCGCCGCCGCGGCGCGGGCCGTGCAGAGAATCGACAGCGACAGGTCGCCTGGTTCGCGCGCGGCGGCGGCCACCGCATCGGCGAGTCGATCGAGCTCGGCCGCGTCGTCCTCGATGTCGGCGCGCGCAATCGCAGGTCGCAGCGCGTCCATGTCTGGCGCGACGAGGTTCGCGTCCGTGTCGCCGAGGCCGACCACGCCGGCGGCGGTCGCGGGCTCGATCCCAAGCAGCCGACCGATGCGCGCGATGGAGCGCAGGGTCGGAACATCGCGCATGTCGCGCATCGATCGCTCGTCGATGCCGATCGCACGCGCAAGACGCCATGGCTCGGCCATCGAGGCGGTCACCGCGAGGTCGAAGAGCCGCTGTGTTCGCCAGCGCTGGCGATGACGCGCATCTTCGACGGATGCGTGGCCGGCGTTGGCCTCGTGGTGATTGGATGGCTCGGCAGGATGCCGGGGCTCGATCGCGGACATGCATCGCAGGGTGCCGCGTCGATCGGGAGAATCAAGCGACGAATCTCGAGATCGACATTCTTTCAGTCGATCGGCACGAGGTGGTCGCAAGCGTGCATCGCGTTCAACGGGACGCTTCGGTCAGTGAGCCGACACTTCCGCAGCGAGCGGTCGGAAGCGTCGAGCTCGGATGACGCATGGCTGACACATGAATGACGCGCGGATGTCGTTCCCTCGACGCGACAAAGCAACGCAACATCACCGATGCGAGTTCTCGCGCGGCGCATTGTCGCCCAAATCGCCGATGGTTCGGCTCAGTACGCCATGCAGTCTTCGATCGCCCGCACGACGCGCGATGCATCGGGCAGGTAGTCGAGCTCGAGCTTGTAGTACGGCATCGTGGTGTCGAAGCCGGCCACGCGCTGGACGGGAGCCTCGAGCTGGAGGAAGCAGCGCTCCATGATGCGCGCCGAGATCTCGGCGCCGAAACCGCAGGTGAGCGGCGCCTCGTGGACGACCACGCAGCGGCCGGTCTTGTTGACGCTCTCGGCGACAGCGTCGATGTCGAACGGGTAGATCGTGCGGAGGTCGATCAGCTCGATCGACTTGCCCGACTTTTCAATCGCCTGCATGCACTGGATGACGCTCGCGCCCCAGCTGACGATGGTGAGGTCGGTGCCTTCGCAGACCGTGCGCGCCTTGCCGATCGGCAGGGTGTACTCGTCCTCAGGGACTTCCTCGCGGAAGGCGCGGTAGATGCGCTTCGGCTCGAAGTAGAGCACAGGGTCGGGATCGCGCAGCGCGGAGACCAGCAGACCCTTCGCGTCGTAGGGCGAGCTCGGCATCACGACCTTGAGGCCCGGCGTGTGCGCGTAGATCGCCTCGGGCGAATCGCTGTGGAGCTCGGGCGCGTGGATGCCGCCGCCGACCGGGATGCGGATCGTCATCGGCACGGTGAATGCGCCGCGGGTGCGGCTGCGCATGCGCGCGGCGTGCGAGCAGATCTGGTCGTAGGCGGGGCCGAGGAAGCCCTCGAACTGGATCTCGGGCACGGGGTGGAGGCCGCCCATCGCGAGACCGATCGAGAGGCCGATGATGCCCGACTCCGCGAGCGGCGTGTCGAACACGCGCTTCTCGCCGAAGCGCTTCTGCAGGCCTTCGGTGACGCGGAACACGCCGCCGTTGACGCCGATGTCCTCGCCGAGAAGGACGATGTTCTCGTTCTTCTCCATCTCCTGGATGAGCGCGAGGTTGATGGCCTGGACAAGGTTGAGATTCGCCATGGAAGTGTCCGGATCTGTCGGGTTCGGTCGGTCGTCTGTCGCTCGGGGTTTGCGGATCAATTCTGCGCGGCCTGCGCTTCAGTGATGCGCGGCCTGCGCCTCGGTGCTCATCTGCCGCGCGCGCTCCTGCGCCTCGGGCGGAAGCTGCGACGGGTCCTGGCCGAGCGAGTGGGTGTGCATGGTGTCGCGCTGCGCGGCGAGATCGGCGGGGATCTCGGCGTACATCGAGTCGAAGAAGTCGGCGCGGTGCGGCGCCACGATGCCCTCGGCGCGGGCAACGGCGTCGGCGTTCTCCTTCTCGATCTTCTCGGCGAGCGCGGCTTCCTTCGAGTCGTCCCACAGCTTGCGGGCGACCATGTAGTTGCGCAGGCGGATGATCGGGTCGCGCGCCTTCCACGCATCGACCTCGGCCTTCTCGCGGTAGCGCGTCGCGTCGTCGGCGGTCGTGTGGTCGCCGAGGCGGTAGGTGACCATCTCGACGAAGCACGGCAGGCCCGTCTGGCGGGTGTACTCGACCGACTTCTTCATGGTGTAGACCGTGGCGAAGAGGTCGTTGCCGTCGCACTGGAGGCACGGCATGCCGTAGGCGATGCCGCGCTGGGCAAAGGTCGGCGCCGCGCTGTTGATCTTGGACGGGGTCGAGATCGCCCAGAAGTTGTTCTGGCAGACGAAGACGACCGGGATCTTGAGGTTCGACGCGAAGTTGCAGGCCTCGTGGAAGTCACCTTCGCTCGAGGCGCCGTCGCCGAAGAAGGTGCAGGCGATGCGGTCGAGGCCCTGGTAGCGCGCCGCCATCGTGAGGCCGGCCGCGTGGAGCATCTGCGTTCCGAGCGGCACATAG
>CAIXEV010000415.1 GCA_903918555.1 uncultured bacterium
GCGTACTTCGCGTGCATCGCCATGCTCGGCCGCACGCCGCGCTCGTCGGGCAGGAAGAGCGCTGCGTTGCGGCGCGTGATCTCGTCGGCCGCGTCGCGCAGCGTGCCCATGCGGCCGGTGCCCACGGGAAACTCGATCCGGAAGTCGTCGCCGTAGTAGTGGTGGAACTTCTGCAGGCTCTCGACGAGCAGCATGTTGATCGGCATCCAGATCGGCCCGCGCCAGTTCGAGTTGCCGCCGAAGAGGCCGCTCGTGCTTTCCGCCGGCTCGTATCGCACCGCGTAGCTCTTGCCGTCGATCACGATCGAGTATGGCCGCGCGCCGAGCTCGCGCGAAGCGCTGCGGATGCCGTAGGGCGACAGGAAGTGCCGCTCGTCGAGCGCCTTTGAAAGCAGGCACTTCATGCGGTGCCCGCGCAGGAGCGACAGCAGCCGCCGCTCGCCGCGGCCGGGCTCGTTCCAGCGCGAGACGAGCGCCGACATCTCGGGCCGTTCGCGCAGGAACCACTCGAGCCGCTCGCGGAAGACGGGCAGCCGCGCGAGCACCTCGGGCTCGATCGTCTCGACCGCGAACAGCGGGATCAGCCCGACGATCGACGGCACCTTGAGCTGCTTGACGCTGCCGTCGGGCATCTGCATGAGGTCGTAGTAGAACCCGTCCTCCTCGCTCCAGAGGCCGAGGCCCTTGCCGCCCATCTGCGTCATCGCCTCGGCGATCTGCAGGAAGTGCTCGAAGAACTTCGCGGCCATGTCCTGATAGAACGGCCGCTCGTGCGCGAGCTCGATCGCCATGCGCATCATCGTGAGCGCGAACATCGCCATCCAGCTCGTGCCGTCGGCCTGCTGCAGGCGCCCGCCGCCCGGCAGGGGCTGCGAGCGGTCGAAGACGCCGACATTGTCGAGCCCGAGGAATCCGCCTTCGAAGATGTTGCGGCCCGCGGAGTCCTTGCGGTTCACCCACCAGGTGAAGTTGAGGAGCAGGCGGTTGAACGCGGCCGCGAGGAAGTCGTGGTCGGCCGTGCCCGTGCGCGCGCGCTCGATCTGGAACACGCGCCAGCACGCCCACGCGTGGATCGGCGGGTTCACATCGCTGAAGTTCCACTCGTAGGCGGGCAGCTCGCCCGACGGGTGCATGTAGTGGTCGGTGAGGATCTTGGTGAGCTGCCCCTTCGCGAAGTCCGCGTCGATGTTCGCGACCGTCACGCAGTGGAACGCGAGGTCCCACGCGGCGAACCACGGGTATTCCCAGGTGTCGGGCATCGAGAGCACGCTCGACGCCGCGAGGTGGCGCCACTGCGCGTTGCGGCCCGCGCGGCGCTCGGCCGGCGGCGGTGGCTGCGTGGCGTCGCCGTCGAGCCAGCGTCGCACATCGAACTCGTAGTACTGCTTCGACCAGAGGATTCCCGCGTAGGCCTGGCGTTGCACGGCGCGCGTGTCCGCGTCGCGCAGGCCGGCGTGCACGGCTTCGTAGAACTCGTCCGCCTCGCGCTTCCGCAGCGCGAGGATCTCGTCGACCGCGCCCGCCTTCGACGGGTCAAGATCGCTCGACGCGGGCACGAGCGCGAGGTCGATCGCGCGCCGCTCGCCGGGCGCAAGGCGCAGCCGGTGCCACGCGCCCGCCTTGGTGCCGCGCGGATGCGCGTGCGCCGCGTCCTCGTGGCCGAGCACGATGCGGTCGTGGAACGCGTCCTTCGGCGCACAACCGATGGTTTTCCCGTTCGCCGCGCCGAACACGCGCGTGAAGTTCGTCTCGTTCTCGCAGAAGAGACAGCCCTCGAGCGACGCATCGTCGGCCAGCCGCAGCTCCATCGGTGCAAGCCCCGCGCCGGACGCAGCGAACGCGCCGCGCGAACGGAAGCCTTCGATCGCGGGCTTTTCCGCGTCCTCGCGCCACGACCAGGTGTTGCGGAAGAAGAGCTGCGGGATCACATGGATCTCGGCCTCCTCGGGCCCGCGGTTCACGACCTCGATGCGCAGCACGGTCTCGTCGTGCGCGCGCTTCGCGTAGGTGAACCAGACCTCGAAGAAGCGGTCGTCGTCGAGGATCCCCGTGTCGAGCAGCTCGAACTCGCCCTCGAGCCGCGAGCGCGCGTGGTTGACGCTCGCGAGCGTGTCGTAGGGATACGCGCGCTGCGGATACGCGTACAGCATGCGGTTCCACGCGTGCGACGGCACGGCGTCGACATGCCACCAGAGCTCCTTCGCGTCCTCGCCGTGGTTGCCTTCCTCGTTCGTCAATCCGAAGAGCCGCTCCTTCAGGATCGGGTCGCGGCCGTTCCACAGCGCGACCGTGAGGCAGAGCCGCTGGTCCTTGTCGCACCAGCCCGCGAGCCCGTCCTCGCCCCAGCGGTACGCGCGGCTTCGCGCGTGATCGTGCGGAAACGACGCCCACGCGGAGCCGTCGGGCGAATAGTCCTCGCGCACCGTGCCCCATTGACGGTTCGAGACATACGGCCCCCAGAGGCGCCATGGCGAACGGCCATCCCGCGCCTCGCGGAGCCGCGTCTGCTCGGCGGTCACGGCCGCGTCCTCGGTCCTGCGCTCGATTCCGCCATTCCCTCGAGCAGCGCCGCGACGCTCCAAGCCTGCATCGGGCATCCGCGCGGCGCATGCGGCGCGTCGCCGTCCATGATCTCTGGCACCGAGCCGACGCCGCCTTCGGTGATGCGCGCGGCGAGGTCGCGCTGCAGCTCGAGCCGCGCCGACGCAAGCCGCGGCGAGCCCGCGACGCGCAGCGCCTCGAGGTAGAGGCTGAAGAGGAACGGCCACGCGGTGCCGTTGTGGTACGCGAGGTCGCGGCTGCGCTGGTCGCCTTCGTAGCGGCCGCGGTAGCGCGCGTCGCCGCGCGCGAGCGTGCGCACGCCGATCGGCACGACGAGTTCGCGCGCGATCACGGCGAGCGCGTCGTGACGCCAGCCCTCGGGAATCGCGTCGGCGCAGAGCGCGAGCGCGAAGAGCTGGTTCGGGCGGATCGACGGGTCGTCGCCTTCGGGGCCGTCGACACAATCGAGGAAGCACTGCGTCGCGGGATTCCAGAACCGCGCGAGGCCGGACTTCGCGCGCGTGGCTGCGGCCTCGAGCGCCGCGATGCGCGTCGGATCGCCGTCCGCAGCGCGCATGAAGCGCGCGATCGCATCGAGCGCGTGAATCCACAGCGCCGCGAGCTCGATCGGCTTGCCGCGCCGCGGCGTCACGACGAGGTCGCCGACCTTCGCGTCCATCCAGGTGAGCTGCAGCCCGTCTTCGCCCGCGCGCACGAGACCGTCTGCGTCGATGCGGATGCCGTGGCGCGTGCCGCCGATGTAGGCGTTGACGATCGAGTGGAAGCGGGGGAGAAGCGAGGCGAACCAGCCGTCGTCGCCGCTCGCGGCGCGCACGCGTTCGGCGGCCGCGATCGCGAGGAGCGGCGCGTCGGCCGCGTTGTACTCCGCGCCGCCGCGCTCGTCTGGGAAGCGGTTGGGAAGGAGCCCGGCGTTGAGGTGATCGAGGAAGGTGTCGATCACC
>CAIXEV010000416.1 GCA_903918555.1 uncultured bacterium
CCGCATCGACCGCTGTGAGCACGCGGTAGGTGTCCTCGCTGAAGTCCTTGTGGCCCGGCGTGTCGAGCAGGTTCACGCGGTAGCCGTTGTAGTCGAACTACAGCACCGTCGACGAGATCGAGATGCCGCGCTGCTTCTCGAGCTCCATCCAGTCCGACGCCGTCGCGCGCTGCTCCTTGCGCGCGGTCACCGAGCCCGCCAGCGCGATGGCGCCGCCGTAGAGGAGGAACTTCTCGGTGAGCGTGGTCTTGCCGGCGTCCGGGTGCGAGATGATCGCGAAGGTGCGGCGGGGGAGATGCGCGGAGGTGGCGGACATGAGGGGCGCGGGATTCTCGCAGAAATCGCGTTGCTTGCGAAGGGCGGTGGGCGCGGTTCCAATGCGTGGATGCACAAGCACGCCATTGCGCTGATCGCGTCCGCGTTCGTCGTTCTCCCGCATGTCTCGGTCCTGGGCGCGGGCGCCGCGCAGGGCGCCGAGGAGAAGGGTGAGGAGAAGGGCAAGCAGGCCGAGGCGCAGGCGTCCGAGGCCCCGGCGCCGGCGAGCACGGATTCGGTCCTCCGCAAGTCCGTGACCAAGATCTCGGTCAAGCAGGAGCAGCGGCTGTCCGCGACGCCGTGGAAGCGCGAGAGCCCCGAGCAGTTCGGCGGTTCCGGCGTCGTCATCGCGCCTGGCCGCATTCTGACGAATTCGCATGTGGTCGAGCAGGCGAGCGAGATCCTGATCGAGACCGACCAGACCACGCTCCCGATGCAGGCCGAGCTCGTGGCGATCGACATGTCGCGCGACCTCGCCCTGCTCGAGGTGAAGGACGAGGCATTCGTCAAGAGCCATCCTCCGATCGCACTCTTCGACGGCCTCCCCAAGGAGGGCTCGCGCGTGACGGTGATGGGCTATCCGATGGGCGGCGAGGCGCTCTCGACCACGAGCGGCGTGATCTCGCGCATCGAATGGGCCGAGATCGGCATGCGCGACGAGGACGGCATGCGCGTGCAGGTCGACGCCGCGATCAACTTCGGCAACTCCGGCGGCCCCGCATTCGTCGACGGCAAGGTCGCCGGCCTCGCGTTCAGCGGCATGAGCGGCAGCGCCGACAACATCTCGTACCTGCTCGCCACCGAGGAAATCGTGCGTTTCCTCGATGAAGTCGCGGCCGGCGGGATCGACGGCAACACCGTGCTCGACCTCGACACGCAGACGCTCGAGAACCCGGCGCTGCGCGCCAGGCTCGGCGCTTCGGGCGATGTGGCGGGCGTCGTGGTGATCGACCAGAAGGGCGGTCCGCTCGAGCCCTGGGACATCATCACGAAGATCAACGGCGAGGCCGTCGACAACACGGGACAGGTGATGATCGAGGGCGACCGCAAGGTCGCGATGGACTGCGTCGTGGGCCGCTTCGTGCCGACGAAGGAGAAGCCGGGCCACACGGTCGAGATCCTCCGCGGCGGCAAGCCGATGACCTTCGAGTTGCCCGCCTACACGCGCTCGAACCGCGTGATCCGCAGCTATCCAGACGGCAATTTCCCGTATCTCGTGTACGGGCCGCTGGTGTTCAGCCCGCTGCACGAGGCGCTGCTGACCGATGTCGGCGGCTGGATGATCTTCCGTCAGAGCCCGATCACGCCGTATCTCGACGACGACCGTCCGAGCGACGGACGCGAGTTCGTCTCGGTCGCGTGCCCGCTGCTCTCGAGCCCGATCGCCCGCGGCTACGAGGTGATTCCCGGCCAGACCGTCAAGAGCGTGAACGGCAAGACTTTCAGGAATTTCCGCGAGTTCGTGCAGTTGCTCCGCGACATGAAGGATGAGTTCGTGGTCCTCGAGTTCAACGAGTCGGGCCCCGAGCGCATCGTGCTGCGCTCCGCCGACATCGAGGCCGCCACCGAGAAGCTGATGGACTCGAACGGGATCCGCCGGCAGTGCTCGAAGGATGTGCGCGACATCTGGGAGAAGGACTGAGTCCGGCGCGCTTCCGCTCGGCTATTCTCGTGGCGTGAAGCACTCACCCCTGACGGAGATCCGTGAACGCATCGAGGCGCGCGAGGCAGACTGGCGCGCGGGCGCCGTCGTCTACCAGGTGTTCGTCGACCGCTTCGCGCCGAGCGCCGACCTCGACGCGAAGCGCGGGCTCTACGCGGCGCCGCGGACGCTGCGCGCGTGGCACGAGACGCCCGAGAAGGGGAGCTTCGTCGAGAGCGCGGGCGTGTGGAGCCACGAGATCGACTTCTGGGGCGGCGACCTCGCGAGCGTGCGCGGCAGGCTCGGCCATCTCAACGAGATCGGCGCGGATGTGCTGTATCTCAACCCGGTGCATCTCGCGTACACGAACCACAAGTACGACGCGTCCGACTACCTCGAGGTGAGCCCCGAGTACGGCTCGCGCGCCGACCTGCGGCTGCTCGTCGGCGACGCGCACTCGCGCGGGCTCAAGGTCATGCTCGACGGCGTCTTCAACCATGTGGGGCGCCGCCACCACGCGTTCCAGGCGGCGCTCGGCGACGAGCACAGTCCGTACCGCTCGTGGTTCTTCATCGGATCGCAGTATCCGAACGGTTACCGCGGCTGGGCCGACGTCGCGAACCTGCCCGACCTCCATGTCGAGCGCGACGAGGTGCGCGAGCATCTCTGGAACGGCTCCGAGAGCGCGGTGCGCTCGTACCTGCGCGACGGCGTCGACGGCTGGCGGCTCGATGTCGCGAGCGATCTCGGCCCGCATTTCCTGCGCGAACTCACGCAGGCCGCGCACCACGAGCGGCCCGGCTCGTGGGTCGTCGGCGAGATCTGGAACACGCCCGCGGGCTGGGACCGCGCGCTCGACGGCATTCTCAACATGAATGCGCGCATGACGATCATCGACTTCTGCCGCGCGAACGCCGATGGCGCGACGACGGCGTCGCGGCTCCACGACATGATCGAGGACGCGGGGATCGAGTTCATCCTCCGCTGCTGGACGACGCTCGAGAACCACGACACCGATCGCCTCGCGCATCTCGTGCCCGACGAGGGTGCGCGGCGCGTCGCCCACACGCTGCAGGCGACGCTGCCGGGCTCGCCGAACCTCTACTACGGGCAGGAGCTCGGCATGTCGGCCGCGGCCGACCCGTACAACCGCGCGCCGATGCGCTGGGACCTCGTGCACGACGGCCACCCCGAGTGGGTGTTCATGCGCGGGCTCTACGCCGCGCGCCGCGAGCTGCGCGCACTCTCGAAGGGCGACATCGTGTTCCTGCGCGGCCGCAAGCTGCTCTCGTTCCTCCGCACCACCGACCATGTCTTCGACACGGCGCTCGTCGCGTGCAACATGGAGGACCACGAGGTCGAGGAGACGATCTCGGTCCGCGACGGGCGCATCATGGCGGGCACGGTCTTCAAGGACGCGCTGGCGTTCGACCGCCCCGACGCGATGCAGGCGCATGTCCACATGGGCTTCGTCACGCTGAAGCTGCCGCCGCGCTCGGCGCGCGTCTTCCGCATGGTGATGCCGCCCGCGGGGCAGCATTCGCCGTACAAGCGGATGGGGTGAGTGCGGCTGCGCGGGCGGGTTTTGAGTCTCTCACGGAGGCACGGAGGCACGGAGGGAACGCGCGGCGACGGAGGTTGCGTCCTCCGTCTGGCCAGCGCTCTCCTGCCATC
>CAIXEV010000417.1 GCA_903918555.1 uncultured bacterium
CGCTCCTCGCCGTCCTCGAGGTTGATCGAGTTGACGATCGCCTTGCCGCCGTGGCGCTTGAGGCCTTCCTCGATCACGACCGGATCGGTCGAGTCGAACATGATCGGCGCGTTCACCTGGCGCACATAGCGCGACGCGACCTCGGCCATGTCCTTGGGGCCGTTGCGGCCGACGAAGTCGACGCACACATCGAGCACCTGTCCGCCGTCCTTGATCTCCTCGCGCGCCATCGACACGAGCCCGTCGAAGTCGCTCTCGTCGAGCAGGCGCTTGAACTTGCGCGAGCCGTTGGCGTTCGTGCGCTCGGCGACGATGAGGAACGAGTTCTCCTGCTTGAACTCGACGAAGCCGTAGAGGCTCGAGCAGCCGGGCTCCTGCGCCTGGATCGCGCGGCGCTGCGGCTTCTTGTCGTAGCCGAGGCCGTCGATCAACGCGCGCAGCTCGCGGATGTGCTCAGGCGTGGTGCCGCAGCAGCCGCCGACCGAATTCACGCCGTATTCCTCGACGAATCGCTGCATCGCCTCGCGGAACGGCTTCGCGCCGAGCGGATACTCGGTGCGTCCCTCGACGAGGATCGGAAGGCCCGCGTTCGGCAGCACGCTGATCGCGCGGTCCCAGTGCTTGGCGATGTACGCGACATGCTCGGCCATCTCGACCGGGCCCGTCGCGCAGTTGAGGCCGAGCGAGTGGATCGGGAACGGCTTGAGCGCGTTCACCACCGCGGCGATGTCGGAGCCGAGGAGCATCGTGCCCGTCGTCTCGATCGTCACGCTCGAGAAGATTGCGCGGTCGTCGGGCGTGAGCCCCGCTTCCTTCAGCGCGTCGATGCAGGCGTTGATCGCGATCTTCTGCTGCAGGAGGTCCTGCGAGGTCTCGATCATGAACCCGTCGATGCCGCCCGCGATCAGGCCGCGCGCCTGCTCGAGGTAGCTCGCGTGCATCTCCTCCCACGACACCTGCCCGAGCGACACGAGCTTGGTGCCCGGCCCCATCGAGCCGATCGCGAAGCGCGGGCGGCCGGCGGTCTCGTACTTCGCGGCCGCGGCGCGCGCGACCTCGGCCGCGCGCTTGTTCAGCTCGAAGGTCCACGAGGCGAGCTCCTCGTCGAACTCCTTGCCCACGAGGATGTTGGCGCCGAACGAGTCGGTCTCGACCACATCGGCGCCCGCCGCGAAGTAGTTCTCGTGGATCCGCTGGATGATGTCGGGCCGGCTCTTGACCAGGATGTCGGTGCAGTTGTCGCGACCGAGGTAGTCGCTGGGCTGGCAGTCGGCGCAGGCGTGGATCTGCGTGCCCATGCCGCCGTCAAAGACGAGGGTGCGGGACTCGAGAGCCTTCAGGAGCGAGCGAACGGAGGGCATCCCGAAAGGGTACGCCCAAAACCAGCTTCCTTCAACCATTCATCCGGATGAACGGATAGAACAGGTCCCAAAATTCACGCGCTCAAGCGTCATCGGCCTCTCTACCATCGCGCCGCTTCTTCTCAACTGAGCGCACACATGCCTTCACCCACCGCCGACTTCGGTTCGACCTCTGGATCCCGCTGCGATTCCGACCCTTCTTCTCGACGACGATCGGCGCTGCAGCGCGCCGCCGCGTGCGCGCTCGCGATCATCGCCGCAGCTGGTTGCACCGGCACGCGATCCGCGCCGAACGCCGACGCGACCACCAAGTCGACGACGGTCGCCACCGGCGCGAGCACGAATGCGAACCCGAATGCGAACCCGAGTGCGAACCCGAGCGCCGAGCCGGCGCCGGCCCCTGCGCCGAAGCCAGCGCCTGCGCCCGCGCCCGCGCCTGCGATTCGCCCCGTCGAGACCTTCGACACGGTCTGGACCACCGTGCGCGACCAGCACTTCGACAAGACGCTCAACGGCGTCGACTGGGAAGCCGTGCGCGTCGAGTTCGAGCCGAAGGCGCGTGCCGCCGCCTCGCAGGATGAACTTCGCATGCTGCTCAGCGAGATGCTCGCGCGGCTCGGCCAGAGCCACTTCGGCATCATCCCCTCCGAAGAAGTGGACGCCTCGCCCACCGTGGTGACGCAGCAGGAGATCGTCGACAAGGCGATGCCCGCGTCGGAGCCGGCCGCCAGCGGCGCGAAGACCGATGCCGGCGCAACCGAACCGGCGCCCGCGGCCGGCGGCCCCGGCATCGCCGGCCTCGACATCGCGCTCGTCGAGGGAGTCCCGACCGTCACGCGCGTGACGCCCGGTCTGTCCGCCTCGCGCGCGGGCGTGCTCGTCGGCTGGCAGATCGTCGCGGTCGATGACCGCAAGGTCGAGGAGTTCCTCGCGCCGATCCGCGAGTCGCTTGCGGCTGAGAAGGACCCCGACTCCCCGCACGGACGGGAACTGCGCATGATGCTCGCCGCGACGAGCTCGCAGTTCGTCCACGGCGAGGCCGGGCAACGCAACCGCGTCGTGTTCCGCGACGCTTCCGGCGCCGAGCAGGAAGTCACGATCGCGTTCGAGCCCGCGCCGCTCGGCAGCAGCCAGTTCGGCAACCTCTCCGCGTTCCCGATCGAGGTCGAGTCGCGCGTGGTCGAGATCCCGGTCGACGGCGGCAAGCCGGTCAAGATCGGCTACCTCTCGTTCAACATCTGGATGACCGGCGCAAGCGAGGCGATCGACAAGGGCGTCGACCTGGTGCGGGGCTGCGACGGCGTCGTCATCGACCTCCGCGGCAACCCGGGCGGAATCGGCGCGATGTCGATGGGCCTCGCCGGTCACTTCGTGACCGAGCCGATGAGCCTCGGCTCGATGATCGGCCGCGACACCACGCTCGCGTTCAATGTGACGCCGCGCAAGGTGTCGGCCGCGGGCAAGCGCGTGCGGCCGATCTCGAGGCCGCTTGCGATCATCCTCGACGCCCGCAGCGCAAGCACCAGCGAGGTGTTCGCCGGCGGCCTGCAGTCGACGGGCCGCGCGCGCGTCTTCGGCGAGACGAGCGCAGGCATGGCGCTTCCCGCCCGCGCGGTCGATCTCCCGAACGGCGATGTCCTCATGCACGCGGTCGCCGACTTCACGACCTCGACCGGCGTGCGCATCGAGGGGAAGGGCGTCGTCCCCGACAGCCCCGTCTCGCTCACGCGCGCCGGCCTCAACAAGGGCGCCGACGAGGTCTTCGACAGCGCCGCGAGCTGGATCCGCGAGCAAACGCTCGCCGCCCGCGCCGCCAAGCCCACTGCATCGGCATCCACCCCGAAGCTCAAGCCGCGCGAGCGGGCCCTGCAGCGGGCAGCCGAGCGCTCGGCCCAGGCCGCCGTCACCAGCGATTCCCCGTGAGACCGCGGTTCCGACGCCCGAACGGGCGCGGATCTGCGTGAAACCCACGCCAAGGCAGGCGGAACTCTGGAATACGCTCCGCCTGAACCGCGTCTGCCGCCCTTCGCCCCGCCAATCCGTCCATGAAGCGTGCACGGCGATCGCCGAAACGCGCCTCCCTCAGAACCACCACCCGCCATGCAACTCCGATTCGCTCTCCTCGCCCCGGTTCTCCTCGTCTCCGCCATCGCCGTCACTGCGACGCTCTCCGCGCAGGACAAGCCCGCCGACAAGCCCGCCGACAAGCCGGCGCAGCCCTCGGCCGACAAGTCGCTTCCGCCCGTGACGGCGAAGACCCCGCCCGCGACCGGCGAGGCGCCGACCGCGATCGCGGTGCTTGAGCGCAGCGTCGCTGCGATCGGTGGCATCGAAGCCTGGTCGAAGGTGAAGTCGATGGAGGTCAAGGGCCAGCTCGAGATGCCCGGCCAGGGCATCAAGGGCCCGACGAGCTCCTTCATCGCCGCGCCGAACAAGATGGTGACGGTGATCCTGCTGAGCGGCATCGGCGAGATCAAGACCGGCTTCGACGGAACCGTCGGCTGGTCGGCCGACCCGATCTCGGGTCCGCGCCTCCTCGAGGGCGGCGAGCTTGAGATGCTCACCCGCGAAGCCGATGTGCTGAAGGACGCCGACCCAGTCAAGCGCTGGGACAAGGTCGAGTTCGCCGGCGAGGGCGAGTTCGGCGGCTTCTCCTGCTGGAAGCTGACCGCCACCAAGGGCGCGTCGCAGTCCACGCTCTGGTTCGAGAAGGAGACGGGCCTCCAGCGCGGCCTCGAGACCATCGTCGAATCGCAGCTCGGCAAGGTGCCGGTTTCGACCGTGCTCATCAGCTACCGCGAGTTCGAGGGCCCGTTCGGCAAGATCAAGCTGCCGGTCCGCACCGAAGCGTCGCAGATGGGCCAGAAGATGGTGAACACCGTCGAGTCGGTCGCCTTCGATGGCGTCGACGCGAAGGTCTTTGAACTCCCGACCGCCATCAAGGCGCTGCTCGAGCCGGAGCCGGCGGAAGAGGGCGAGACCCCCGCTGCCGAGCCGGCGAAGCCGACTGCGCCCGCCGCGCCGACTGCGCCCGCCGCTCCCGCCGCGCCCGCGAAGCCGACCGAGCCCGTGCAGCCGAAGAAGGAAGGTTGATCGCGTCGCGGCAGGCTGTTTCCGCTTGAAATCAGGAACATCCTCGCGGCACACGGCGTCATTCGCGCGCATCTCGAACGCGAACGACCCTCCCGCTCCTGAAGGAGCCCGCGAGGATTTCCCGAGGCCGAACATGCCGCACATCACGATCCCGTCCAATCGCATTCTTCCGGTCGCCGCGTTCATTCTCGCGACCGCTTCCATCACAGGCGCCTCGATCCATGCGATCGCGGCGCCTGTTCTCTTGCCGGCCGCGGTGCAGGCGCAGCCATCCGAGGTCGACGCCGCGGCGCTCGTGCGCGCAGCGCTCGACCGGATCGGCGGCAAGGCCTGGAGCGAGATCACCAGCTTCGAGTCGGTCGCGACGGTCGAGAGCGCGATGGGCGACGGCCGCGTCGAGTTCCAGTTCATCGCGCCCGACGCGCGCAAGCTGGTGCAGACGATGCCCGGCGGGAACGCGAAGCTCGAGCTTGGGTCGGTTGGCTCGGTCGCGTGGATGGGCGAGCCCGGCCGCGCGCGCGCGATCGATCCGCGCATGGCCGAGGAAGTCGCGGGCGGCGGCGACCTGCTGACGCTCGTCCGCTCGATCGACGCACGCTTCACCGACTTCAAGCTCCTCGGCCGCGAGTCGATCGACGGCGTCCTGTGCTGGAAGATCTCGATGCGCCCGCTGCAGTCGCCCGCGGCGGAGACGCGCTGGACGCTGCTGCTCGCGGCGGCCGACGCGACGATCGTGGGCCTCGAGATCCCGGCGCCGCCGCAGGACCTCGCGCCGAACGCGCCCGTGCAGGGCGGACAGTCGATGCGCTTCCGCCGCTGGGAAGCGGTTGCGCGCGGCCCTGAACAGAAGGCGAAGACCGATGCGAAGACCGACGCGAAGGCGATCGCGAAGACCGACGCGCCCGCGCTCCTCGCCTTTCGCGAGGCGACGATCACCACCGCGGGCATGAAGGTCGACCTCGTCTACACCAAGGTCGCGGTCGACACGCTCACGAGGGGCGCCATCGCGCCGCCTTCGGTCATCGAGCCTCCGACCAACCAGGCCCCGCCGGCGCGTCCGTAAAGTTCGCGAACAAGCCGGGCAGGAACCCCGCGTTGCCTTTCTGATTGGAAAGACAACAAGCCATGCGTGGGGCATGATGTAGACTACGGACATGCCCTCGTCAACGCCCGCGGCGTTTCAACCGCATCCCGCGCAACGCTTTCCGAGCCCCACATCCCGGCCGGCCGTCCTGCTCGAGAGCGTCGACAAGCGCTTCGGCAGCGTGCAGGC
>CAIXEV010000418.1 GCA_903918555.1 uncultured bacterium
CATGGCAGCGCGATGGCGACACCTGCGCCACGCAGCACGGTCCGACGGTCGATGAGCGGTTCACGCATGGGGAGAGGCCTCGCGTTCAATCTACGGCAGGACGCGCCGAAGGCAACGGTGGACGCGCGGAATCGCGGATCTTCGTGCGAACACGGAACGCGTCAGCCGTCACGATTCCTTCGACCAGCGTGGCGAAGTCGCCCTTGGCGGCGAGATCGGCGGCCAATCGGTCGACCAGCGCATCGTCGGCATCGGCCGTGCCGCGGCCGAGCGCGTAGACCAGGAGATGCCGCGCGAGCGAGCGCTCGAAGCTCGTCGACGCCGCCAGCATCGCCTCGACCCCGCGCGCGCCGCGCAGCACGCTGCCGTCGGGCATCTCCGTCGCGTCGTCGATCGGAAGCCCGTCGAACTCGCTGCGGAAGCGGCCGTCGGCGTCGAGCCGCTCGAACGCGAGGCCGATCGCGTCCATGCGCACATGGCACGACGCGCAGTCGGGGTTGTTGCGGTGCTCGGCCATGAGTTCGCGCACCGAGAGTCCGTGCCGCGCGTCCTTCGTCTCCGGAAGCTGCGGCACGCCGGGCGGCGGAGGCGGCGGCGCCTCGTCGAGCAGCGCCTCGAGCACCCACTTGCCGCGCTTCACGGGGCTCGTGCGCGTGGGATTGCTCGTGGCGACGAGCACGCTCGCGTGGCCGAGCACGCCGCCCGCGCGCGCGGAGTCGATCGCGCGCGCCGCGACGCCGCTCTCCGCCGGCGGCTCCATCCCGTAGAGCCGCGCAAGCGCAGCGTCGACCTCGGTCTCGCGCGCAGCGATGAGCGCGCGCACAGGCTGTTCGCCGCGCACCACCGAGTCGAAGAGCCGTTCCGTCTCGCGGCGCATCGACGCAAGAAGCGCCGCGTCGAGCGACGGATACACCTTCGGATCCATCTGCCGCGTCTCGAGTCCATCGATCCCGAGCCACTGCGTCGCGAAGCGCTGCGAGAGGCTCGCCGCGCGCGAATCCTTCAGCATGCGGCGCGCGTGGCGCGCGACTCCCTCGGGCGTCGCAAGTTCACCGGCGGCCGCCGCGCGACGCAGTTCGGCGTCCGGCACGCTCGACCAAAGGAAGAACGACAGCCGCGACGCGACCTCGTAGCCGTCGAGCGCGCGCGTCGCCTCGCCATTCTTGCCCGGTTTCTCGGCGCGCAGGAGAAACCGCGGATCGACGAGCAGCGCCGTGACCAGCACGCGCAGCCCATCGCGCCACTCGCGCTCGATGTCGCGGGCCGTGCTCCCCTTCTCGGGCCGAGACGCCTCGCGCGCGGTGCGCACCAGCGCCTCGCGCTCGGCGTCGCTCAGCGGCCGGCGAAAGAGCTGATCGCCGAACGCGACCGCCACGCGCCCGAGCCGCCGCGAGACAGGGCCTTCGCCCGCAACGCCATTCGCGCGATCGAGAAACGGCGTGCTCGCGGCCGCATCGAGCGGCCCTTCGACCCGGATCGCGCCGATCGCAAGATTGCGGTCGCGCCGCCGGGGATCCTCCGCCTTCGGGTCGTAGAAGTCGTTGAGAAACCGCGCGCCGATCCGACGCTCGCCGCCGGCGAGCGCCCCCTCCCAGACGATCTTCTTCGGTTGAGCGAGCGACTCCGCGACCTCATGCTCGCCGACGGTCTCGCCGTCGACGAGCAGCGCAAGCCGCGCGGCGTCGTCGCCGGCCTGCTGCGCCGCGGCCTCGAGCGTGATGCGGTACCGCCCCGCGCGCTTCACCTCGAACGACGCGGTCAGCGCGCCCTGCGTCCACAACCACGCGAAGCCATCGCGCGTGTTCCCCTGTCCGCGCCGATCGAAACGCTCAGGCGTGATCGTGATCGGCGCAGCGGGCCCGGCGGGCGGCACGAGCGCGGCGGCGATCTCCTCGGCCGCGACGAAGTAGCGCTCGACGACAAGCGGCGGCAGCACCAGCGTGTCGGCGGTCGTGTCGAAGCCTTCGCCGATCTCGTCGCGCGGCAGCATGTCGCGCACATCGATCTCCGCGCCCAGCGCATCGCGCACGGCGCCCGCATACTGAGCGCGGTTCAGACGCCGCACCGCCGCCACCTCGCGCGCGGTCGGCGGCACGAGCGCGTCGATCGTCGCGACCGCCGCGCGGTACTCCTCGAGCGACGGCCGCTCGGGCTCGTCCGCGGGCGGCATGTCGCGCTTCGCGAGCCGCCTGCGCAGCGCACGCAGCACGCCTTCGTCGATCCTGCCCGACGCAAGGGGCCCCGCGAGCTCGAGGCCGCCCTTCGGCTTTGCGCCCTCGTGGCAGTCGACGCAGTGCGCCTCGAGCAGCGGCCTGATCGACGCCGGAATCGCGACTTCGTCGGCGGTCGACACCGCGCCCGCACTCGCGCCGAGTGCGGAGATCGCGGTCACCGCCAGCAGCCGCGTCCACAGCATGGGTTACCTCGCGGCCTGCGCGACCTTCGCGCGGAACGGCACCATCGGCAGCCCCGCAGCGTTCACGATGTTCGCGCGCTCGGGGTTGTTCTGCCACGCATAGGCGGCTTCGACAGGCTCGGCGACGCCGGGCGCCTCGAGCACGATCGACTCGCCGTCGATGGTCGCCTTCGCCCACACGAACTTGCGATCGGCGCCGCAGAGCGCGAAGCCGCCCGGCTCGGCGCCAGTCGCACGCAGGCCCTTCGCGAACGCGAGGCTGAGACGCACGGTCGCGCCTGCGCCGCGCTGGGCCTTCGCGAGCTCGGGACCCTGCCACGCCACCGACGCCTCGCCGTACACGGTGCTGCGCGCCCACGACGCGAGCCGCTCGCCGACCTCGCGCTTGCGGCGCGGGTGGATGTCGCCCGCGTCGCCGAGGTCGATCGCGCTGATCATGCCGGCGTTGCCCGCCTCGCGCGCGCCGCGGAACTGCGCCTCGCGCAACAGCGCCCACGCGCCCTGCGCGGGCTCGCCTTCGAGAAACGGCTGGAACGCCGCGAGCTGCACCACGCCCCACGCCATGTCGGCGTTGCCCGACTTCTCGCGCCACGAGCGGATCAGGAGCGGCAGGAGCTTGCGGTACTTGTCAGGCTCGCCCGAGTTCGACTCGCCCTGGTACCAGATCGCGCCGCGCACGGGATACGCGATCCACGGCGCCATCATCGCGTTGTAGATCGCGGCGGGCTCGTGCGGCTCGGTGCCGGGCGCCTTGCCGTCCGCAGCCGGATCGGCCCCGAACTTCGCGATCCTCGCGGCAAGCGCATCCGCCACGGGCTTGAAGTCCGACTTCGCCATCGCGTCGAGCGGAATCCACGGCTCGATGCGCGTTCCGCCCCACGAGATGTCGACGAGGCCGATCGGCACCTCGAGGTCGAACGCGCGCGCGAGATCGACGCCGAACCACCAGCCGACCGCTGTGAAACCGCCGACGGTCTCGGGCGACGCGAGGCGCCATGCGCCATCGACCTTCGCGGCCGGCTTGTTCGCGGTGACATGCGGCGCCTTGTACGAGCGGATCGGCATCTTCGCGGCCATCGACTTCGCGCGGTCGGCCTCGTTCGCGCCGTCGACCGACCACTCCATGTTCGACTGGCCCGAGCAGAACCACACTTCGCCGACGAGGATGTCCTTCGCGCTGGCTTGACCGCTCTTGCCTTCGACGACGAGATCGCGTGCCTCGAGCGACGCCGGCATCGGCGCAAGCGCCAACGCGAAGCGCCCGTCGGCGCCGGCCTGGCCCGAGACGCGCGCGGCGCCGAAAGTCAGGACGAGCGCCTCGTTCGGCTCGGCGCGGCCCGTGACGCGGATCTCGCGCTCGCGCTGCAGCACCGCGTGATCCTGGAACGGCGTGTCGAGCGACACCTCGGCCAGCGCGGTGGATGGAGCTGCGGCAAGGAGAAGTGCGAGGCAGGATGCGCGGTCAAGCGCACGACGGGAACGGAGGCGCGTCATGCGCGCCATCGTGACGCGCGGGCGCACGCGATGCAAGCGTCATGCTCCCCGAACGCGATCTTTCCGCGCAAATCGATCGCGCCGCGACAGAAGCCGCAGGCCGTGCAGCGCGACGAGCACCGTGCTTCCCTCGTGGCAGATCACCGCGACGGTCAGCGGCACTATTCCGAAGAGCGTCAGCGGAATGAGCACCGCGACCACGCCCATCGAGAAGATCACATTCTGCCGGATCATCGTTCGCGTGGCGCGACCGAGCTCGATCGCGAACGGAAGCCGCGTGAGATCGTCGGCCATGAGCGCCACATCCGCGGCCTCGAGCGCGACATCGGTGCCGCCGTGACCCATCGCGATGCCGACCGTCGCGGCAGCGAGCGCGGGCGCGTCGTTCACGCCGTCGCCCACCATCGCGGCCGCGCCGTGCGATGCGACGAGCGCGCGGATCTCGTCGATCTTCTGCTCGGGCATCAGGCCGGCCTTCACGGTGGTGACGCCGACATCGGCGCCGACCTTCGCGCCGGTCGCGGCGTTGTCGCCGGTCAGCATCACGACCTCGCAGCCGAGCTCGCGCAGCGCGCGAATCGCGTCGGCCGCCTCGGTGCGCGGGCGGTCGCTCACGCCGATCGCGCCGAGCGTGCGCGCGCCGTGCACCACCGACATCGCGGTCATCGCCTGCGCCTCGATCGCGCGCGCGAGCACCTCGGCCTGCGGATCCGCGACAAGCGCGTTGTTCTCGAAGAGCCGCGCGCGCCCGACGCCCGCGCGCACGCCGTCGACCACGCCCTCGACGCCCTTTCCCTTCACCGCGATCGCGTCGGCGACGGGCGGCACCACGATCCCGCGCGCGGTCGCAGCGTCGACCACGGCCTTCGCGATCGGATGGCTCGACGACTGCTCGACCGCCGCCGCGACGCGCAGCAGTTCGTTCTCGTCGACGCCCGGCAGCGGCGAAAGCGCCGAAAGCTCGGGCTTTCCGCGCGTGATCGTGCCGGTCTTGTCCATCGCGACCACGCGCACCGTGCCGAGCGCCTCGAGGTGCATGCCGCCCTTCACGAGGACGCCCCCGCGCGCCGCGCGCGCGAGGCCCGCGAGCACCGCGGCCGGCGTCGAGATCGCAAGCGCGCACGGCGACGCGCCGATCAGCATGCTCATCGCGCGCAGGAACGCCTCGCTCCACGAGAGCCAGCCCGCAAGCGGCGGCACGAAGATCGCAAGCACCGTGACGACGAGCACGCACGGCACATAGATGCGCGTGAAGCGCTCCGCCGCGCGCTCGGCGAGCGACTTCGTCGCCTGCGCGTCCGCGACGAGCCGGATCATGCGCGCGACGAGCGTGTCGGACGCAGGCTTCGCGACGCGCACGAGAAGCGCGCCATCGCCATTGAGCGAGCCCGCGAACACGGCGCCGCCGGGCTCCTTGTCGACCGGCATGCTCTCGCCCGTGATCGGGCTCTGGTCGACGCCCGAACGGCCCTCGCGCACCTCGCCGTCGGCGGCGATGCGCTCGCCGGGCCTCACGACGATCAGGTCGCCGACCGAAAGCGCCTCGACCTCGACCTCGCGCTCGACTCCATCGGCGCCGCGCACGCGCGCGCGCTTCGGCGCGAGCTTCGCAAGCGCGCTCACCGCGCTCTTCGCCCGCGACAACGCGAGGTACTCGAGCCCGTGGCCAAGCGAGAAGAGGAAGAGAAGCAGCGCGCCCTCGGCGAATTCGCCGACGAGCGCAGCGCCGATCGCACCGACCACCATCAGGAAGTCGATGTCGAGACGCCCGCGAAGCAGCTGGCGGAATCCGTCGCGCGTCGCCTCCCAGCCGCCCGCGGCGTAGGCGACGGCGTAGAGCGCGTACGCGGCGACCGTCCACTCGGCGTTCGCGCAGAGGTATCCGCCGAGGAGCGCGGATCCCGCGATCGCGGGCCACACGAGCTGGGAGTACGCGCCAAGCGCGCGGAACGGCGCCCAGACAGGCGGGTCGCCCGCGGCGCCGGCCGCCGATGCGTGGTCATGATCGTCGCCGCGTCCGTGCACGGCGACAGGCTATCGCATGCGCCGCGCGCGTGAACCCCGAAAAACAGCGCCGCCCGGCGAGTTCACCGGGCGGCGCGCGGTCTGTGCGTGGATGACGCTGTCAGGAGAGTTCACGCGAGGCGGCCGGAGTCGGTCGGCCGTGCGCCCTCGCGCACACGGGATTCCTCAGAACAGCAGCTGCAGCTGGGTTCGCACGACCCACTGGCCGTCGTTGGTGAAGCCATTGCCCGCCGTCGACGAGCCGTCCTGGAGCCAGTCGGCGCCGGAGCTGTTGAAGTCGCCGATCGGCGTGAAGGCGTAGCCGAAGTCGCTCGTCCACTTGATGTCCTTGTTGCCGCCGACGAAGTAGTTGAGGCCGAGGGTGACGATGCTGTTCGACTGGAGGTCGATGCCCGTATCCGCGACGCGGAACTTGTCGGTGTCGGTGTCGCCCAGCTCGTAGCGTGCGTAGAGCTCGACCTCGTTGGTGATGAAGTAGCCGCCCTGCACGACCGCGCCCCACTGGCCCATGCTGTCGCTGGTGCCGCCGCCACGGGTGGCGACATTGCCTGCGAGCTGGACATCGCGGTAGACGCCGTAGGCGAAGAACGAGGCGCCACCGAAATTCATGGTGAAGTCCGCGGTCACGCCCCACATCGAGTCGGTCGTCGACGCGGTCTGGGTGCCTTCGGTCGTCGGACGCAGGCTCTGGCCCATGCCGCCGAGGCCGATCATCCAGCCCATCTCTTCGCCGCGGTAGCTGTTGAAGTCGCGCATCGACTTCCAGTTGCCGGCGCCGAGGTACTCGAGCCGGCCGGCGAACGCCCAGTTGGTCGCGTTGGTGCTGAACGGCGTGGTGTAGCCGCCCGCGTAGCCGCCGGCAGCCGAGGTGACGGAGGTCGGCACGCTCGTCGCGTTCGCGCGGAGGCCGTCGCCGTAGAAGGCAAGCGCCTTCCACTGCTCGCCGGCGCGGCCGCCGAACTCAGCCTGGATGCCCTGGCCGAACTTCGTCGAGAACACATCGCTCACGAGCGAGCGCTCGACCGCGAGCTGCGCGCTGCTCGAGACGAGCTCCTCGCGGAGGAACGGGGTCTTGAACTGACCCGCGCGCACCATGATGCCGTTGCCGAAATCCTTCTGGATCCAGATGTTCTCGACCGAGCCGACGATGTTGCCGCTCGTGAAGGTCTGCGAACCCGACGAGACAGAGCCCGGGGTGCGGTTCATCACCAGCTGAACCTCGTAGCTCCAGCTCGGGTCGACCACGAAGCCCGTGAACGCCAGCTTGGTGCGGCGGTTCTCGAAGCCCCAGACATCTTCCTTGAACGCGGGCGAGGGCGAGGTGATGCCCTGGTTGTCGCGGTGGTTGAACGCCCAGCGGAACTGGATCTGGCCCTTGATGTTCAGCTTGAAGTCGCCGCTCGGGGAGGCGAGGAAGAAGCCGCCCTGGTCCTTGTTCCAGCCCGCGGTCGCGCCCGAGCCCTGGAGGCTGTCGCGCGTGCCCGCGTCGGCGAGGACATCGCTCACGATCGAGCGGATCTCGTCGGCGCGCTGCTCGGTGAGCCACTGCTCGCCGTTGGCGCCCTGCTCGAGCTTGGTGACCTTGGCGGCGAGCGCATCGTTCGCGGCCTTCAGTTCGGCGATCTGCTTCGCCATGTCCGAGCTGGCGTCCGCCGCAGCGAATGCGCCGCCCGCGATCGAGAGCGTGGTCGCGCCGGCGATCCAGGCCCCGATCGATCGTGTGCAAGTCATGTTCATCGTGTCGTGCTCCTAGAGAAGTTTGCTTGGTCGCCGGAGGGTTCCGGCGCACGCGTTGTCCGCGAGGCGAGCAAACTAGAAGCACGGGGTTGGGTCAGGACATGATGAGTCGTCGTGAACGATCTTTACCGTTCCTTCATATGAAGCGATGGTCAAGCCCTCGCAAATACACGCAGGAAACACAGGGTTTCCTGACATCAACCCGCCGTCTTCACGCTTCCTGAACACAATCCAAAATGGTTTCCGCGATTTTCGGCGGATGCAGCGCGCCTCGCGTGTTTGCATTTCGTTCAGACGGGGTGAAGAGCATGCGATCTGTTCGGATCGGCCGTTGCGGTCTTGCCGTGCACGCTCGACTCTTCCCGTCTCGCGTCCAGTCGCAACCGCACTCCCGAAAGAGAGCTCCGCATGAACACCTCCTCCGGCTTCCGTCCTCTCGCCTCGGCGATCTCGCTCGCGCTCCTCTGCACGCTCGCGTCGGGCTGCCAGTCGAACATCAAGAGCACGCTTCCGGTCATCGAGACGATCACCCCGATCGTGCAGACCGAGCGCCTCTGCCCGATCACGGGCGAGCCCGTGACCGAGGTCGACGAGTTCGCGTTCTACGAGACCTATCCCGTCTACTGCAAGGGCCGCGAGAACGCGCGGCAGTACGCATCGCTCTCGGCGGCGCAGCGCGCGCGTCTCGGCAAGGACCAGGTCCTGCCGCAGAAGGGCATCTCGAACGCCACCTGCCCGCTCACGGGCGAGGCGCTCACCGCGGCGGCGGCGCCGGTCGTCTATGAAGGCAGCGTGATCGGCTTCGCGTCGCTCGCCGATGCGAACCAGTTCCGCTCGCTCAACGCCGAGAAGAAGGCGAAGCTGATCGCGCAGTGGAAGGCCGAGCAGGCCTCCGCTGGCAACGGCTGAACGCGCGAAGGCCCGGTTCCGCTCACACGCTCACACGGCCGACTTGACCTCGACCTCGGTGTGACCGACTTCGGTCGCGAGGCGGGTCTCGATCTTGCGGCAGAGCGTCGCGTCGTCGAGGGACGACGGGATGGAGAGCGCCATCGTGAAGCTGCGTCCGGACGCGCCCGCGCGCAGCGAGCGCACATGGCAGCGCAGCACGCGGAGTTCGAGCGACGCCACGAGCTCGGCCTTCTGCCGGTCGGCGCCAACCGGGATGCGCACCTTTATCTCGCCGCCGCGCCGCGCCTGCAGCCACCAGATGATGAGCCACGCGGCGGCCGCGACCACGAGCGCGGTCGCGTACTGCGAGAGTCCGCAGGCGAGGCCGATCACGACCACGAGGATCGCGCGCCCCGTCATGTGCGAGTTGCCGACCACGGTGCGGAAGCGGATGAGGCCGCCGATCCCGAAGATCACGAACGCCATCGTCTGGTCGATGAGGACGAGCGACGCCACCACCGCACCGATCATGCCGAGGACGACGAGCGTCTTGCGCTCCTCGTTCGCCTCGAGCATGTCGCGGCGACGGGTGGTGCGCGGGTGGAACGCGAGGATCGACGCGAGCACCACCGCCAGCAAGATGCCGACGATGATCTCGATCCAGGTCTCGGGCATCCACAGCTGGTCGACCGCGTGCTGAAGCCGCTCGGCCGCGGTCTCCTTGATGCTCGTGCGGAAGAGCGTGGCGGCCTCGCTTCCGCCCGACGCGAAGGCCGCGCCCGCGGAGGACACGGCTGCGGCGAACGCCACGGAGGCCCGGAGTGCCGTCAAGCGAGACGCAGTCATCGATTCTCCTTTAGCGCCGGCGGCGCGTGCCGATCACGGCGGGGACGGCCAGACGCTGCGCGCCGGGCTGGCCGCCGGGCCGTCCGCCGGCCTGCTGCTCGGCCGCGCGGCGGAACTGTTCGTTCGTCTTCTCGATCGACTCGCGGACGGTCTTCACCTTCTCGGGGTCGAGGCCCTGCAGGATCGCGCTCGACATCGCGTTCGCGGGGCTGAACTGGCCGAAGCCGAGGATGCCCTTGTCGAGATCGATCTGCACGGCGGTCGCGCCGAGGTCCGACAGCATGCAGAGCACGGTCATGGTCTCGGGCGCCTCGAGGGCCTTGCCTTCCTTCATCATCCCGCCGAGCAGACGGCCCGCGGTGATGAAGACCGGCTCGTTCACCTGCTTGATCGCGCTGACGCGCTGCGCGATCTGCATCATCAGCTCGCGCGACTGGCGCACGACGAGGATCTCCTGCTCGTTCACGCGGATCTTGCGGCGGAAGGCGTTGCACATCGCCGCGGCGAGCGCGAGGCCCGACTGCACGGCCGCGAAGCCGAACGCCGTCTCGAGGCCCGCGGCCGCATCGGTCGGCGTCTCCTCGGTGACGCTCGCGGCGCCGCCGTCGACCCACATGTTCTTGATGCCGAGCGACGCGCACGACTGGAGGCCGGCCTGGACGACGGGGTCGGACTCGCTCTTCCCCTCTGCGACGAGCGACGCCACCACGCCCGCGGCGGTGTGCGGGATCGGCTCGGTCGCGGTGATCTTGGGAAGGACGAGATTGACGAAGGCGGCGAAGTCCTTCTTCTCGATGTCGCGGAGGAGGCAGTACTGGCCGTTGAGGCGGATGGCGCTCATGGATTGCTCGCAGGGAAAACGGTGCGGTCGCGGTCGAAGCCGCGGGCGGTGATGGTAGCACCTCGGCCCCGCCGCCCGATCGGCGCCCGCCACGGCGAGCGCGCCTTTCCGTACCATCGCGCCATGCCCAGCGCCCGAACCCGCTCGCCGAAGCGCGCCGCGCCCTCCGCAGCCCCTGCCGGCCCCGCCGTCGGCATCATCATGGGCTCCCAGTCCGATTGGGAGACCATGCAGCACGCCGCCGAGATGCTGGCGTCGCTCGGCGTCAGCCACGAATGCCGCGTCGTGTCGGCTCATCGGACGCCCGACCTCCTGTTCGAGTACGCGTCGACGGCGCGCGGGCGCGGCATCAAGGTCATCATCGCGGGCGCGGGCGGCGCGGCGCACCTGCCCGGCATGTGCGCGTCGAAGACCGACCTCCCCGTCCTCGGCGTGCCCGTCGAGTCGAAGGCGCTCAAGGGCCTCGACTCGCTTCTGTCGATCGCGCAGATGCCCGCTGGGATACCCGTCGGCACGCTCGCGATCGGCCGCGCCGGCGCGGTGAACGCGGCGCTCCTCGCGGCGAGCATCCTGTCGCACCACGATGCGGGCGTGGCGGCGAAGCTTGCGGCGTTCCGCGCGAATCAGACGGCGAAGGTGCTGGCGAACCCGATTCCGGGCGTCGAAGGCACGCCGTCGAAGCGCACCGCGCAACCGAAGGTAGAGGCGAGGGCGAAGGCGCGCGCACGAAAGGCGAAGGCGAAGTGACCGCGACGAAGATCGGCGTCCTCGGCGGCGGACAGCTCGGGCAGATGCTCGGGCTTTCGGCGATTCCGCTCGGGATCGAGTGCGTCTTCTACGACCCGTCGCCCGATGCGCCCGCGCGCGTGGCGGGCCGGCACATCTGTGCCGCGTGGAGCGACCGCGAGGCGCTCGCCGAGTTCGCGGCGTCGGTCGAGAGAATCACCTTCGAGTTCGAGAATGTGCCCGCGGCGAGCCTCGCGTATCTCGCCGAGCAAAAGCCCGTGTTTCCAGGCGTCCGCTCGCTCGAGCTGACCTGCGACCGGATCCGCGAGAAGGAATTCCTGCGCGGCGCGGGCGTGCCCGTGCAGCCGTTCGCGGCCGTCACCGTGCGCTCCGAACTCGACCTCGCGCTCGCGACCGTCGGCACGCACGGCGTCCTCAAGACGCGCACGCTCGGCTACGACGGCAAGGGTCAGCGCGTGGTGCATTCGGCCGACGAACTCGCGCGCGCGTGGGATTCGCTCGACCACGCGCCGTGCATCTACGAGGCGTTCGTGCCGTTCGATCGCGAGGTGAGCGTGGTCGCGACGCGCGCGGCGAACGGCGAGATCGCCGCGTATCCGGTCGTCGAGAACCTGCACACGCAGGGGATTCTGTTCCGCTCGGTTGCGCCGGCGCGCGTGTCGGACGAGCTCGCGCGCGCCGCCGAAGGCCACGCGCGCCGCGTGCTCGAGGCGCTTGGGCATGTCGGCACGCTTGCGCTCGAGATGTTCGTCGCCGACGGCACGCTCGTCGCGAACGAAGTCGCGCCACGCGTCCACAACTCGGGGCATTGGACGATCCACGGCGCGCGTACGAGCCAGTTCGAGAACCACATGCGCGCGGTCGCGGGCCTGCCGCTCGGCGACACGGGCATGGCGGAGCTGTCGGCGATGGTGAACTTCGTCGGCGGCCTGCCCACGCGCGAGGAAATCCTTGCGATTCCGGGCGCGTCGCTCCAGCTCTACGGCAAGAACCCGCGCCCGGGCCGCAAGGTCGCGCATGTCGGCATCGTGGCGCCCACGCGCGCAGAGCTCGACGAACGGCTCGCGCGCGTCGAAGCCATCGCGCGCCGCGTGAACAGGCTCGCCCCCGCACTTTCCGAAGCATCGAGGACCGCATGAGACTTCCCGTCGCCCTGATCGTGGCCGCTTCGGCGGCGTTCGTTTCACTCGCATCGCTTCCCGCGTGCAGCAGCGCGCCGCGCGCGGGCGCCATCGACACCAAGGCGCTCGAGAACGCGCCGTTCGTCGGCGCGTGGACGAGCGACCTCGACGCCGCGACGCTCACGATCGAACCGACGGGCCTCTTCAGCATCGATGTCCCCGCCCGCGGCGAAACACCCGCGCGCTCGGTCGTCGGCCGCTGGAACCTCGACGACAGCGGCGGCATCGTGACCTTCACCAACCTCGGCGCCACCGCGATGTGCGCCGAAGTGCCCGGCTCCTACGCCTTCGAGATCGTGCGCGACACCGTGCGCTTCACGAAGGTGAAGGACAACTGCCCCGCCCGCGAGGAACACATGGCGTGGGGCTGGAAGAAGCCGTCGACGAAGGCGGAGCGCGGCGGAGCCTGAGCAAGTTGCGCAGGGGTCGCGAACCGTACCGCGCGGCATCACTTTGAGCGACGGAAGCTAGATACCCGCGCTCGTCAAACCTGGTGCCAAACCCGTCGCGGGCGAAGGGGCGGATACCCGGAGAGAACCAGGTATCACGAGGCTTCGCATTTCCACGCCTGCCGCCTGCGGCGCTCGCGCGCGACGATCATCGGACTGATCGCACTCGCCACCAGCAGCCCGGGCACCGCTCCTGCGAAGAGCACAAGCGGGAGTGACGCCTCGATTACCGGTGGAGCCGCCGGCCCGTTGAATCTCGGTCCGAAGGTGAAGCCGATCGGCTCGGGTTGTCCGCGACCGCTGTTCAGCGGAGACAGGAGAATCGACGTTGGCCTTTCCCACGGGTCGAGCAACGCGACACCCTGAAGCCACTCGAGCTGAGCCGCAAGCCGTGTCGCAACCTCCCGCAGCTCGGCCGCGCCGGCGTCAGGACTCGCGCGCGCAATCCACCGCTCGATCGCGCCGCGGCTCACGCCGTCGGCGAACTCCGGCGGCACGGACCGATCCTCAGCCCGCACAGCCGCACCCGCGCGGGGCGAGATCAGCAGCGTCTCCGTAGCACCAGCCGCAAGCACGAGCGTGAGCCGGGCAGGGATCGTTTCGATCGTCCCTTCGTACTCGACAAAGCGGTTGTCGACCGTGATCTCGGGCGGCGCACCCAACTCGACCCGCTCGACACCGACGAGAAACGGGTTCTCCTCGACGAAGAGCGCAGCAAGACCTGGCGCGTGAAAGGCCTCCCAGGCGTCCCTCTTGCGCTCCGCGACAGAGCCCGCCGAGACAGCGGCCACCGCGGTGACCACAAGCATGCACACGCACGCGGCGGCCACGCCCGCCGATCCGATGCACACGCCAAGCAGCACGCGAACCCAGCGCGTCAGTTCAGCCCGCATACGCGGCGGATTCGCCGCGAGGTCAACCCCGCACTCCGAGCAATCGGAC
>CAIXEV010000419.1 GCA_903918555.1 uncultured bacterium
CGATCACGGGACAGGCGACTGGCGGCGATGCCGCCGTGGTTGCGAACGAATACCGCAACTTTCAGATTCGCATCGTGCACGACGCGGTCACGCCTGCGTCGGTCGGACAGCGCCGCATCATCGCCTCGCACACGGCGGGCGCGTCCCCCGTCTACACGCTCGGCTCGAACTGGACGACGACTCCGTCCTCGTCGGCGAAGTTCGTGATCGAGTATCCGAACCTCATCATCCTCCGCACCGCCGCGACCACGCAGTACACCTACAACTACACGGACGCGACGGTCAACAACGGGACGAACAGCATCGCAGCGAACGCGTGGAGCACGACCTACTTCGCTGCTGCGGCGAACGCGGGCGCGGCGGGCATGATGTGGATGCCGTCCTTTGGCATCCGCCCCGACACCGACAAGAACTCGCGGAACAGCCACCTGTTCTGTTGGCGCGGATCATCCGCGAGCCTCGACCTGTTCGACATCTCGAACACGATCACCGGCGCATGGACGAACGCGCTGTTCATCGACGGCGGCATCACCACGACGGGCTCGATGAGCGGCTGCTATTCGCCGTTCGAGAACGAGGGGCGGATGTTCTACCTGAACCCGTACACCGCCTCGCAGGTGTCGCAGATTTTCCGCTTCGATGTGCAGAACCGCGTGCTTTCGCCCTTCACGCCGACCGACGAGATCCAGTCGGGAACCGCGGCGGTCGGCAACCGCATCGCCTGCTACGCGGTCTTCGACGGCTCCGACATCTACGACTGCGTGCTGCTCCAGTCTCACGCGGCGGCTCGCACGCAGGAACTCATTCCGCTGGTGTGACCATGACGAACACAGAACAGATCAAGCTCCTCCGCGCGCGGCTCTCGTACCTCAACGGGCAGATGTCCCTCGCGGTCGCGATCGGCGACTTGACGCGCGTCGAATCCCTGCGCGCGGAGATCGCGGAGACCGAGTCCCGCATCGCGCAACTGGAGGCAAATCCATGAACGGGCAGAACATCGACCTCAACTTGGTGGTCGGAATCATCACGGTCGTGTCGGCGATCCTCGGGGTCGGGTGGAAGCTCGGCCAGATCGCGAGCGGCATCCGTCTCGAGATCGCTGAGATCAAGGGCATCCTGCTCGTCCAGCATGAGCGGGTGACCCAGTTGGAGCGCCGCGTAGAAGCGCTTGAGAAGGAACGATGAACAGCGGCTTCTTGCCGCAGGAAGGTGGAGAAATGGCGAACAGGAACACCACGCTCTTCGGAATCGGAATGATCCTCACGGCGGTCGGGACGGCGCTCACGGCGCTGTTCGACGGCAAGCCCGAGACCGCGGCTGACTTCGCGGTGCTCGTGCCGGCGGTGCTCGGCGGAATCGGCCTGATCTTCGCGAAGGACGCGAAGAAGGAGGGATGAATGTGCTGCGCGAGTTCTTCACCGCGCTTGCGCTCGCTCTGTTCGGCTGGCTGGAAGGCCATGCGGGCAAGCGCCATCGCGCCGTGGATGCTGCTGTGGATGGGAATCGGCTGCGCCGCGCTGGCGATCGGATTCGCGAGTGGTTGCAGCAGAACAGTCTTGGTCCCCGAGTCGAGCCCGATTCGGATCGGGCCCGAGACGAGAACCCGCGTCTACGCCCTTGACGGCGGCGAGTGGGTGCTGAGCGAGAACCGCGTCGAGATCCCCGAGGGGTGGTACTGCGTGCCGCCGTCGTTCGTGGAGGAGGAGAAGCGCTGATGTTCACCATGGTCGCCGACACATCGAAGTTCCTCGACCGCGTGATCGTCGAGACGGAGGTCGAGCGCATCGAGTTTGAGGGGCTGAAGCGGAACGCGTTCTACCTGCGCCGCGTGGCGCGCAACTCGATCCGCAGGCGCAAGGAGCCGTCGAAGCCCGGTCAGGCTCCGCGCTCCGTGCGCGGCGACCTGAAGCGCGGCATCTACGCGATGCTCGATGACAGGAACGCCGCGTACATCGGTCCCGTGAAGTACGACTGGGGCACGGGCGCGCCGAGCACGCTGGAGTTCGGCGGCGAGACGGTGATCGACAACTCGGTGCGGCGCAAGATCGGCGACGGCGGCGAGGTGCGCGTGGTGAGCGGCGCGGCCGCTGGGGCGAAGCGGGACTCGAACGGGAAGTTCCTGCGCAACTCGCAGCGCGGCAAGGAGGTCCGACCGGGCATCCGCGTGGTGTTCGCGAAGATCAGGACTCAGGCGCAGGCCGACCGCGCGACGGAGATCAACCGCTCGATCTTCGGCCCGCGCAAGGTCAGGGTCGCGGAGCGTCCGTTCATGGCTCCTTCGCTGGAGAAGTCGCTTCCGAGGCTTCAGGGGATGTGGTCGATGAGCGTGCGTGGAGGGACGAACGATGGCTAAATCAGCAAGCGGCGTGAAGGCTGGCGCGGCGTACATCGAGCTGATGCTGCGCGACAAGACGGCTCAGGGTCTCCGCGACGCCGAGAAGCGTCTGAAGCTCTTCGGCGAGCGGTTCAAGGAGGTCGGCTCTGCGGTCGCGATGGCGGGCGCCGCGGTGGCCGCGCTTGGCGGCGCGATCGTCGGACTCGCTGCGGCAGGTATCGCGGCGTTCACCTCGATCGCGGGCGACCTGTCCGACCTCGCGGCGCAGACGGGCCTCTCGGCGGAGTTGATGAGCGAGCTTGATACCGCGCTGAAGGACGCCGGCAGCAATGTGGACGACTTCGCGAAGTCGGTCGTGAAGATGCGCAAGGCGATCAGCGAGGCGAACGGCGGGTCGAAGTCGGCCATCGAGGCGCTCGACCGTCTCGGGCTGAAGGCGGAGGACCTGATCGGGCTCTCGGCCGACGAGCAGTTCCTCCGCATCGCCGAGGCGATCTCGCGGGTGAAGAACCCCACCGACCGCATGGCACTCGCGATGGAGCTCTTCGGCAAGAGCGCCTACAAGATGCTTCCCGTCCTCGAGGCTGGCGGCGCTGGCATCGAGGCGTTCCGCAAGCGTGCGCGCGAACTCGGGTTCACCATCTCGGGCGAGACGGCGGACGCGGCCGACGCCCTC
>CAIXEV010000420.1 GCA_903918555.1 uncultured bacterium
ATGCTGCCGTACTCGGTGGTGTTCGGCGTGCTGTGGACGCTGTTCCTGCTCGCGTGGTACTGGAGCGGCTTCCCGCTCGGAACCGACGCGCCGCTCGAGTACATCCCGTCGCGGTGAGCGCGGCGCGCACTGCCTGCGCGCGACCATATCCCGACCCGCCGCGATATCCCCGCGAGACGGCATGCCCTGAGCAGGCGGACCTGCGTTTGCCTGCGTCCCGGGGATTTGCCGTCGATAGCGCGGGGATGGAATGCGACCCTTCTCCAGCGTCAAGGCTTCTCTTCATGGACAGCGGGAGAATCAACCATGCGCGAATGCTCGCCAACCTCGACCAATCCGACGATTCTCTCGATCCCCGCAGCATGTTGCGCGATTGCGTTGTCTGCGGCGACGGCGTCGACCGCCGAGGCGAACCTCGTGAATCTCGCGCAGGGTCGCGAGGTGACGCTCGCTTCTGGCTCCATCAGCGGCGGGGCAGTCTCGACGATGACGGACGGAGCCTTCCTCGCCGCGGGGACGGGCTGGCAGGCGGGTACGGTCTGGTGGACCGGAACCGGCGCGGTCTTCCAGATCAAGTTCGCGGGCACCGTGGCGGTCAGCGGCTTGCTTGTCCAGGCCGACAACAACGACAGCTATCGCGTGTGGTACCGCGACCTCGCGTCGGGAAACTACCTCGATCTCTGGACCATCGGCGCTGTTTCGGGCGCGGGTATGCGCACGCGGCCGAACGCGTCGAACAACGGCGAGGTCTACAACCTGGGGACATCGGTCTTCACCGACGCGATCCGAATCGGCGCGGTCGGCGGAGACAACATGTACTCCTTGAGCGAAGTGCAGGCCTGGGGCGTCGTGCCGAGCCCGGGGCCGATCGCGCTCCTCTGCCTCGTCGGCGCGGCCGGCATGCGCCGTCGCTGAGCGCTCCGCCGATTGGGAATGAATCCGCGGCGATGCCGCATTGGCCGACCCTTACTGTTCGCTTCGATCGTTGTGCTGAGTGTGCCGCGTAGGCATGCCTGACACCGCGCCGAAGCAGGGGGAAGACCGATGAAGCAATCTCTTGTGGCGACCAGCATGGCCGCCGTGATGTCCGCCGTGATGTCCGCGGTGGTTGCGTCGCACGCGCTTGCCGACGGAGGAATCCAGAATCTTGCGCTTGGCCGCGATGCATCGCTTGTTTCGGGCGTCTCGAACGGTGCGGCGCTGTCGACGCTGACCGACGGCATTTTCCGCCCGGCAGGAACCCAATGGCAGAACGGCACGGTGTGGTGGGGCGGCACGGGCTCGGTCTTCGAGATCGATCTCGGTGGGACCGTCGAGGTCATGGGCGCGATCGTCCAGGCCGACAACAACGACACCTACCGCATGTGGTACCGCGACCTCGGCACGGGAAACTACCTTGAGCTCTGGACGATCGGCACAGCAGGCGGAGCCGGCATGCGCACGCGCCCGAACGCGGTCGACAACGGCCAGATCCTCTTCTTCGACTCCTCCGTCTTCACGGACTCGATCCGCATCGGCGCCATCGGTGGCGACGGTTCGTACTCGCTCAGCGAGGTGCAGGCGTGGGGCGTGCCGGCGCCGGGAGCGGTCGCGCTGCTCGGACTCGCCGGGCTCGGCGCGGGTCGGCGTCGGCGCTGACCTGCGTCATCCAGCCTCGCCATCGTCGCGCTGGCCAGAGGCGCGCCTCTTCGCCTGCATCAGACGCGAAGCGGTCGACCGGTCAGCTCCCGGCTCCTCCGTCGCCGCCGGCGCTGCAGGAGCCGCGGCGGTGCCGTCGCCGCGCGCGCGTCGACTGCGGATCCGTTCAAGCACGCCGAGCGTCGCGTGGCTGGGCGTCCGTTGCGCGATCGTGCCCCGTGCGGCCTCGCGCACGCCTGTCCAGTCGAACAGCATGCGTCGTACCGCGGCTTCGAGCAGGAAGAGGACAGCAGCGAGCATCGCGAGGAGATCCCAGAGCCCGCGCGACATCAGCGGCGTCGCGGTCCCGCTTCGCAGGAACGCATCCACCGTCGGCGCCGCGCTGTCGAGTTCGATCACGCGTCCGCCCGTGCGCGCGGCGACCTGTTCGAGGAGCGCGCGGTTCGCGCTCGTGGTTCGGAACTCGCGCGCGTATGGGGCGTCGACCGCCGTGAACACGCTGGTGCGGCGTCCCATGTCGTCTTCCGCCAGGGCGAAGCTCGCGAGGTAGGTGCCCGACTCGGCGATGCCGAACTCGCCGCGCCACCGACCCGCCCCCACCTGCTCGAGCGGAAGCGCGCGCAGCGTTCCATCGGGTGCGACGATTGCCCCATCAGGCTGCGTCACGAGGTCGAATCCGCCGTCGGCGCGCGTGAGCTCGAGCTCCACGATCGCGCGTTCGCCGTCGATGCGCGTGCGCGCGGCGGCGTTCGACGGCGCAGCGGCCCTCATGAGCCAGCGCACGGTCTGCTCCCAGAACGCGCGATACTCGGCCCAGTCCGGCCACTGCGTTGCCCGTCGCGCGCCCGCATCGGAGGTGAACACGGCGGCGCGACCAAGGCCATAGTTCCACGACGCGAAGATCGGATCGACCGCCTCCGTGCTCGGCTGGACGATGTGCAGTTCCGCGAGTCCCGCGCGCGGCACCGTCACGGTGTATCCGCCGATCTTCGGAACACCTGTGATTCCACGCAGCGGCCCGCTCGAGCCGGTGAGCACGGTCGGCGTGAAGTCGCCTTCGATCGTCATGCGGCGTCCGAACTCGCTGAACTCGCGGATGAAGATCTCCGGAAGCTCGCGCGCGGCCTTCAGGTCGGTGACGGGGTGGAACTTGCCGCCTGTGATCCCGGCGATGCGCTTGAGGCTCGGGTCCTGCGCGCCCTCCTCGATGCCCACGGTCGAGACGGTGATGCCGAGTCCGCGCGCCATCTCGGCGAGCTCGAAGCCGGTCTCGGGCGAGCCCATGGTCATGCCGTCGGTCAGGACGATCATGTGCTTGGTGCCCGCGCCCGAGGCGCTGAGTTCATCGATCGCCGTGCGCATCGCAGCGTGCAGGTTCGTTCCGCCACCGGAGGTGATGCCGCGGATCTTCCGCTCGATGAACGAGTCTCGCCCGACGGCGCGGCGTGGAACGACCACTTCGGGCGTTCCGCTGAAGGCGATCACGCAGACCTCGTCGAGCGGACTCATCGAGCGCACGCCCGCTGCAGCAGATTCGTTCGCCATCGCCTGCTTGTGCGCGAACGCGCCCATCGCAGGCGACGACATCGAGCCAGACGAATCGAGCACGATGGCGACGGAGCCGCGCAGATACGCGCGGGTCCCCGGAGGATCGAGGTTGACCGGAAGCGCCTCCGCGAGATCCGAGGAGATCCACCCGCCGGCACCGAGCGCCTCCGGACCACCGAGGACGAGCAGTCCGCCACCGACATCGTGTACATACGCGCGGAGCAGGCGGTCGAGCTCGCCGTCGACCTTCCAGCGCGGCAGGTTCACGAGGATGATCGCGTCAAAGCCCGAGAGGAACGCGCTGTCCGACCTCAGTTCCGATGGGTCGACCACCACCACGGG
>CAIXEV010000421.1 GCA_903918555.1 uncultured bacterium
GGCCCTCCGCGGCACCGCGCGCGGCGGGCAACGCGGGCCGCGCCCGGCCAAGCCTCAGCGCCTCCCACGCGCCGCGCGGGCGCTCGGGCTGCGCGCGCGTGAGCAGCGCGATCGCCGTCGGCTGATCGATCTCGTCGAGCAGCCCCGGCGACAGCACCGCCGTCGGCGAGACGCCGTCCGCCCAGGCGGCGCTCAACAGCGCGTCGAACGCGCACTGCGCGAGGCCCTCCGAGAGCCGCGCGAGACGCACCTCGGGCCCGGCGCCCTTGCGTGCGACCGCCACAGGCGAGGACGCCCCCGCCGCCGGCGCCCACGCCCCCGCCGCAGCCTGCGCACCTGCATCCATCAACCACGCCGCCACTCCCGCGAGACACGCAGACAACGCGCGCCTCGCTCCTTTCCATGCATACGACATGCTTCACGCTCCTTCTCCTCCGCGTGACGCGACACTACCACGCCCCGAGGAGGCCTCGCGAACTTCTGCATGTTTTGCAGAACCTAATTCGAGCCGCGGGACGACTCGATCAACTCGCGCACGAGGACCAGCAGTTCCGCCGGCGCAAACGGCTTCGGCATGAAGCGCTGGTGCGGCGCAAGCTTGCCGGCGCGGATCAGATCGAGTTCGGTGTGTCCCGACATGAAGATGGTCGGGATCGCCCCGCGCCGCGACTCGATCTCAGCGGCGAGCTCGGGGCCCGTCATGCGCGCCATCATGACATCGGTGACGAGCAGGTCAAACGGCCGCTCGCGATCGATGCGCGCAAGGGCCTCGCTCGCTTCGGACGACGCGACGACCTGGTATCCGGCGCGAGAGAGCAGTTGCTCGAGCAGGCGCCGCACCAGCGGCTCGTCCTCGACCAGCAGCACGCGCTCGCCGCGCCCGCCCGCCGCATCGGTGCGCGGCGACTCGACGACCGCGGCCTGCGACTCGCCCGCGAGCGGCAGCCGCACGCGGAAGGTCGATCCGCGTCCAAGCTCGGACTCGACCGCCACCGAACCATGGCACTGCTCGACGAGCCCGTACACCGTCGCGAGCCCGAGGCCGCTGCCCTTGCCGACCTCCTTCGTGGTGAAGAAGGGCTCGAAGATCCGCGCCTTCGTGAGGGTGTCCATGCCGATGCCCGTGTCGCGCACGGAGATCGAGGCAAATCCGGGCTCGATGGTCCCGTCAGGCAGGCACGACGGCCCGAGCGAGATCTCGAGGACGCCGCCCGTGGGCATCGCGTCGCGCGCGTTGATCGCGAGGTTCATCACGATCTGGTGGATCGCCGACGCATCGGCCCAGACGCGACCGACCTCGCCCTGCGACACGACCGAGAGCGTGATCCGCTCGCCGATCAGCGGGCGAAGCAGCGCCTCGACCTCGCGAACCTCCTTCATGAGATCGAGCGCAGCGGGACGCATCACCTGCTGCCGGCTGAACGCCAGCAGCTGGCGCGTGAGCGATGCGGCGCGGTCGGAGGCCTTGCGGATCTCCTCGACCCAGCCGCGCACGGGATCGTTCGCGCCGAGCCGCGAGAGCGCGAGCCCGGCGTAGCCCTGCATCGCCATCAGGATGTTGTTGAAGTCGTGCGCGATGCCGCCCGCGAGCCGGCCGACGGCCTCCATCTTCTGGCTCTGCCGCAGCTGCGTCTCGAGCTGCGTGCGCAGCTCCATCTCGTGCGCCATGTCGTGGTTGCGCGACTCGAGCGCGTCCGCGGTCGAACGCAGGCGCCGCGCGAGCAGCTGCATGTCCGCGAGCGTCGACTCCCGCGACTGGAGCAGGATGAGGAAGTCGCCGCGCGAATCGTGCGGCGGAAAATCGCTCAGCGTGAGCCCGAAGCGCGCGAGGTCATCGATGCGCGTGATCCAGGGGCCTCCGATGAAGAGCGCGCGGGAGACGCCGTCGGGCCCGCGGTGGGTGACGAATTGCCCGCGCAGCTTGAACTCGCTCCGCGCGCGCAGCGACACGAGGAAGACATCGTTCACGCGCGAACCGAGGTCGGCGACCGCGCGGATGCCGGTCGGGCGCTCGACGACGATCGCGTCGAAGAACTGCGCGCCGACAGCGACCTCGGGCGCGACGGCGCTCCATCGCGTCCCGACGAGATCGATGCGCCCCTGCTCATCGACCTCGATGAAGAACGGGAACAGGTTGCGGAGCAACTCCGCGCTCTCGGATGGGCGCATGTCATCGCCGCCCGTCAAGCCGCGGCCTCCGTCCATCGCACCGTGAACGCGTCGTGCGGCGTCGAGTCCTCGACGCGGCGGTGCTCGACCGAGAGCTGCAGCCTGAAGCGTTCGCCGAGCCCCTTGAGGAGTCCGACCACGAGAGGCGCGAGCCCCTCGCGCTCCGAGTAGTAGTGGAGCGTGAGGCTCGTCGCGGTCTCGTCGCTCACCGCGAAGCTCGGTGGACGCAGCTGCGGGAACGAGAGCTTGACGCGCGTGTGCATCTGGTCGAGGTTGCGGAGGAACTCGGGCAGCGTCCGACCGACCGTCTTCAAGAGTTCGCCGTAGCCGGCCTCGGCCGTGTAGCGAATCCAGTAGAGGCCGAACTCCTCGAGGATCGCCTCGGCGGGCGCACCAAGCTCGACGCTCGCGGCTGCAACAAGGTCGTAGGTCGTCTGATCTTCGTACTGCGCCATCGAGAGAAACGGCTCGTCGGGAAGACCAGCGCGCGCTCGGATGCGATCCCAGGTGGCATCGCCAAACTTGCTGCGGACGAGACCCTCAACGGCCTTGTTGATCAGTCCATACATGTTGGGAGCGTAACGCGCGGCGCGGAGAGGCGAATCGAGGACGCAGCACCGACGGGGCCGCTCGGCCAAGCCCGCGAAAAACGAAATCGGGGCGGCCGAAGCCGCCCCGACGAAAAACCGTTTCAAGCACCAAAGCGCACAAGCTCCAAAGCCAGCCGCCAGCGCCCAAGCACCAGAGGGAGCGGCCGCAGCCGCGAC
>CAIXEV010000422.1 GCA_903918555.1 uncultured bacterium
CGCACGACCTCGATCACGCCCGGGCCGCCGCGCCCGCGCAGCACGGCGTCGACTCCCTTGATGTTCGAGGTGAAGTCGATGTGCGTCGTGTCGCTGAAGCAGCTGTGCTCCTCCTCCTGATCGCGCGTCTCGAGCGGCACGGCGAGGCGCTCGCCCGTCATCTCGAAACCGACGAGGAGCGACGGACCCGTGATGATCGACCGCATCGAACGCTCGGGCGCGGCGACGAAGCGCTTGCGGTGGTTGTCGGCGTCGGGAGCCCACGCCTTCTCGAGCCGCACGAGGTCCTCGCACAGCATGTCGGTGATCTCGAGGAGATACTCGCGGCGGCGCGCGGCGTGGGGCGAAGACGCATCGACAAAGTCGCTCGCCAGACGGGTTCCCGGGCCGGTTTCGCTGAGATCTCGCCCCCACAGCATGAACTCGATCGCATGCCACCCTGTGCAGACATTCGTCTCGCCGCCACGCTGGTTGTGAAGGCGCAGCACCGCGCCGCCGAGCGAGGGGTACTTCTTCGTGTCGCGTATGACGCCCGTCGTCGCAGCCTGATCGGCCGGCTCGATGTACTCCTCGTCGACGGGCCACGCGTTGATCAGCGTCTCGGTGCCGCCGCGGGTCGTGTCGATCGGCCCGTTTCCGAAGCGGAACACCTCGGTGCGGCCGTAGATCACGCGCGCGGCGGTCCACGACTCGCGCGCACGCGCGAGTCCCGCCTCGGTCGGCTCCCCGCAGAACGCGCGGATGGCCGCACGCATCGGCTCGGCGGACTCCCGCGACGCCTTGTACTCGGCGTGGACGTGCGACGCATACGAACCGACCGCCGACCGGGTGACAAGATCCCGTTCCTGCTGCGGCGCGGCCGACGGACTTTGAACTCCCAGCATGGCTGCAAGGAGCACGCTCGTGACGATCGAGGTCATGCCGCGAAGGTAGCGCTCTCAGAGCGCCCATCGTCCGCACCTCGCGCGAACGAATCGAATCCGCACACAGCCCTTGCACGGCGCGAACACGGGGTGATGAGCGTCCGCAGCATGCCTAGTTCCATCCTCGTCTTCGCCACCGTACTCGCGTTTCAGACCGCCCAGCCCGCTGACCCGGCTCCTGCGCCATCATTCGCCGCGGTCCTCGAAGCGCAGGACGCCGCACGCAAGGCGCTCTACGCAAAGATCGCGCCGTCGATCGTGACCGTGACCTCCTACCTGAAGGTTCCGCCGGGAACGCTGCTCGAGGGCAAGTGGAAGATCGCCGACGAGTCGCCCTACAAGGGCTACATGCGGCAGCAGGTCGCGAGCGGAATCCTCCTCGACGACACGGGGCTCGTCCTCTGTTGCCGCTCCCCGCTCGCGCTCGACGACGGGTCCTTCGCGCCCCTCGTTGACATCGAGACCTCGAGCGGATACCGCTTCGACGCGGAGCTGATCGCGAGCGAGCCCACGATCAATCTCGCGCTCGTCCAGATCAAGCTGAGCGAAGACCAGACGCTCGGCGACCTCGTGCCCGCGACCATCGGCCGCGGCGAGACCGTCGAGATCGGGGATACGGTGTTCGCGGCCGCAGATCCGTTCGGCGCGACGCGCACCTTTGCGCCAGGCGTCGTCATGGCGCTCCCGACTGCATCGTGCTACCAGTCTGACCTCACGGGGAGCTTCGTCCACAGCAGCATGTCGATCTCTCCCGGCGCCATCGGCGGCGCGCTCGTGAACACGCGCGGGGAGGTCGTCGGCATGCTCGTGCCGCAGCCCTCGCTCGACGCGGTCGAGCGCACCGTGCCTGAGACACACACGACCTTCGCCATGCAGATCGAGACGGCGATCGGTGTCGGCAAGGCGCTCAAGGAGAAGCGCACGAATGACTCGCCGTGGCTTGGCCTGTCGGTGCTCTCCTTCGAGGAGAAGCGTCGCAAGATGAACGACAATACGGCCTTCGAGGCGCTCCAGAAGCCGGCCAACGGGCTCTTCATCGACGATGTGTACGACCCGAGTCCCGCCGCGACCGCTGGGATCAGGCCGGGCGACATCATCCTCTCGATCAGCGACACGAAGATCGTCTCCGTCGTCGACTTCCAGCAGGCGCTCTACTACTTCAGCGGCACCAAGGTGCCCGTGCGCTTCTTCCGCGAGGGCAAGGAGTTCATGAAGATCATGGGAATCGAGAAGCGCCCCACTGCGGCCAACAGGAAGTGAACCACTTCTTGACGCGCGCGTCTGAATGCGCCGCTCACGAGTGCGAAACGAAGACCTCAACCACGATTCATGCGCCGCTCTCGGACGCTTTGCACGGGGCAGTCACCCTAGTTCCGTTGGGTTGCGTCCTCGCCCGACATCGTCGTTCGCATCGTTTCGCTTTCTGAGAAGACCCGTCTCGCAACACCACTTTCTTCAGGAGTCCCACCTCACATGACACGCATCACGCTCGCACTCGGCTCGTCGGCCGCTCTCATCGCTTCGACCGCGGCCCTCGCCCAGACCTCGATCGTCACGGGCCCGTCCTCGTCCGCGACCCCGTATGTCCGCCCCGTCGGCAGCAAGGTCACCGACATCCACTCGATCATCACCGTCGGCGACACGGCTCCGAACGGCTATCTCACCGTCGGCATCATGGACGGCATGGGCGCCTACATGGCCGGCAACGGAACGATGGATCTCTTCATCGACCACGAGCTCACCGCGACCGCGGGCAACCTCATCCAGCGCGCCCATCAGACGGGAACGGCCTTCGCTGGCGGCGCCTTCATCAGCAAGTGGAACATCACCACGACCCCCGGCGCGAACTTCCTCCGCGTGAACTCGGGCGCTGACGCGATGCTCAGCGTCGCGACCACCACGAACGGCACCGGCGGCTCGCTCTACAACTTCGCGCGCTTCTGCTCGGGCGATGTCCCCGAGGTCCGCGCGCTCTTCAACGCGCAGACGGGCTTGGGCTCGCAGAACCGCTTCTTCGTCTGCGGCGAAGAGTCGGGCACCCCGGGCCGCATGATCGCGACCGACCTCAACACGGGCGTCGTCTACCAGATGCCTGCGTTCGACCCGTCGAGCGGCTCGTGGGAGAACGGCCTCGCGCGTCCCTTTGAGAGCGACCAGACCGTCGTGATCGGCCTCTCGGACGGCGGCGCGAACCGCGTGTTCGTGTATGTCGGCACCAAGCAGGCCACGGGCAATCCCGCTGAGCGCGCCGGCCTGATGAACGGTACCTCGTACGGCATCCAGGTTCAGGTGGGCGCAACGAATGTCGTCAACGAGAGCCGCACTTCCGGCTTCAACGCATCCGGCAAGCCCGCGTTCAGCGGCACCTTCACGCTCGCCACGGGCGGCACGGCCGCTGGCACCACCTTCCTCCGCCCCGAGGACGGCGCGTGGGA
>CAIXEV010000423.1 GCA_903918555.1 uncultured bacterium
CGTGCCATGCAGTGCCAGGCACTGCACGGCACGTGCCGTGCGCCAAGCCGCCTGAACTACATAAGTCTCTTTGCTATATGGACTTGAGAAGCCCCATGCGCGTGCCAGGCACGTGCCAGTCAGTGCCTGGCACTGCACGGCACGTGCCGTGCACCGGTCGGAGGCGGGTGCGTGTGGGTGCTACCATCTCCGCCCTTCGCCGCCGACCGGCGCGCGAATCTCCCGCGACTTTCGACCTCCGCGACTTCTCGCGAATCTCCAGACCCACACGAGCACCCCGATGGCTGTCCCCACCGACGCAACCGCCCTCAAGAACCAGACCGTCCTCCCGCGCAACACGAACCAGGCCCTCGGCATCGGCCAGTTCGCCATCGACTTCATGTCGGGCAAGATCGGTTCGCCGGACGCCTCGGTCCTCGAGCGCACGGTGATGTTCCACACCGACTCCGTCCTCTGCGGCATCAGCGCCATCGCGCTCAACACCAACGCGCCGATCATCCTCCGCGCGGAAGCGGCGGAGTATCCAAAGACCACGGGCGCGCCCGTCTTCGGCTCGACCGCGAAGGTCGCCCCCGAGAAGGCGATCGTCGCCAACTCGAACGCCGTGCGCGAGTGGGACTCGAACGGCACGAACTTCGGCTTCAACCCGCAGCTCGGCCACACCGCCGGCGAGTTCGGCCACAACGACTTCTACCCGGTCGCCATCACCGCAGCGCAGCAGCAGGGCCGCGACGGCGCATACGCCCTCCGCGGCATGATCTGCCTCGACGAGATCCGCGGCCGCCTCGCCGAGGTCTTCTCGCTCAAGACCTACAAGATCGACCATGTCGTCCACGGCGCGATCGCGAGCGCCGCGACCTACGGCGCCATGATGGGCGCCACCGCCGAGCAGATCGAGAGCGCGATCGGCATGACCGTCGCCCACTACATCCCGTGGCGCGCGATCCGCGCGGGCAAGCAGCTCAGCGACTCGAAGGGCGCGTCCGCCGCGATCTCGACCGAGGTCGCCGTCCTCTCGATGATGCGCTCGATGCGCGGATTCATGGGCCCGCGCGACATCTTCAGGAACCCCGAGAGCATGTTCCGCCAGTTCGAGAAGACGAACGGCGACAGCCCGTTCGACCTCGCGCTCTCGCACTCCGGCAGCGACTTCGCCGTGATGGGCATGCACTTCAAGCTCGGCCTCTACGAGCACCAGTCGGCCGGCGCGCTGCAGGGCGTCCTTACGCTCCTCCGCGAGAACCCGCAGATCCTTCAGCAAGTCATCGAGAAGCCTGACGCGATCAAGTCCATCAACATCGTCGCCTACGAACCCGCCTTCGGCATCATCGGCGACCCCGCGAAGCGCGACCCGAAGACGCGCCAGTCGGCCGACCACTCGATGGTCTACATCGTCGGCACGCTCCTCCGCAAGGCGATCGAGATGGCCGAGTCGACCAAGTCGACCAAGCTCGGCCACTGCGACAACTGCTACTGGAAGAACCTGATGCTCGTGCCGCACGACTACGCGCCCGACGCGATCTACAACAAGAAGACGCGCGCGCTGATGGAGAAGTTCTCCTTCACCCACGGCGGCCCCGAGTACGACCGCCGCTACCCGGACGGCATCCCGACCTCGCTCGTGATCGAGATGGCCGACGGCACCAAGTACGACTCGGGCCTCGTGATGTACCCCGCCGGCCACGCGCGCAACACGACCGCGGACCTCAAGGGCATCCTCGCGAAGAAGGCCGAAAACCTCGGCAAGCTCGCGTCGGACAACCCGCAGCCGATCATCGACCGCTTCAACCGTCTCGGCGCGCTCTCGTCGGCCGAGCTCGCGTCGCTCTACGACTTCGCGATTGCGAACCGCGGGAAGTACGAATGAGCCGCCGCTCACCGAAGGCCGCGCGCGAGGCCCGCGAGCGCGCGGCGCAGGCCGCGTCGCAGTCGCCCGCATCGGAGACGCCGGCGGATGAGATCTCCGCGGACGAAGCCTCGGGCCCCGACATCGATGTCTGGATCTGCGACTTCGCCGACGCAGACGACCGCGACGCGTTCGCGCGCCTGATGGCCGAGTTCGCGGCCGAGCCCGTCTCGAGCCGCGCCGATCTCGACCACGCGCACTTCACCCGCGTCGCCGACGACCTCGCGCGCCGCGCGGGCACGCTCGTCCTCCTCGCCGCGCGCGGCGAGAGCGAGTCGACCGAAGGCGTCCTCATCGCGTTCGAGGGCTACTCGTCGTTCGCGCAGGCGCAGCTCTTCAATGTGCACGATGTCCATGTCGCGCCGGCCGCGCGCGGCCAAGGCGTCGGCACCGCGCTGATGAACGCGCTCGAGGACCTCGCGTGCGAGCACGACTTCGCGAAGATCACCCTCGAGGTCGCGTCGTCGAACGCAGGCGCGATCGCGCTCTACCGCCGGCTCGGCTACGCAGGCCTCGACGCGGCGGCGACGGCAGCCGTGCCGCATGCGGACGCGACCTACTTCGCGACGAAGAAGCTCTGAGTCCGCGCCGGCGCGCGCTCGGCGCGTCAGGAGACCGGGCCCCATCGCGAAAGCATGTACGCGAGGTCGCTCGCGCCGACCGTGCCGTCGCGGTCGAAGTCGGCCGGTGATGCCCCGCCCGCGCCCCACGATGTCAGCAAGGCCGCGAGATCGGTCGCGCCGACCGCTCCGTCGAGATCGAGGTCGCCGGCCGCGATCTCGCACGCATCGAGCCGCCCATCGCTGTCCCCGTCGCCGGCGCCGGCCGCGATGTCGCAGCTGTCCTTCACGCCATTGCCGTCGCAGTCGATGTCGCCCGCGCCGACCGCGCATGGATCGCTCGCGAGACCGATGCCCACCGAGAAGTTCTCGCCGGCGCCGATCGCAGACATGGGCGCGAGATCGGCGGGGACATGCGCCGCCGCGAACGGATTCGTGGACTGCGGCCATCCGACCACCACGCCGTCGGACCGCAGCGCCAGCGTGTGCCCGCTTCCCGCCACGACCTTCTGCACGCCGAACGCCGTCTTCGGCACATTGCATTCGCCGCTCGCGTTGCGTCCCCAGCAGCTGACCGAGCCGTCCGCGCGCACCGCGACCGTGTGCCAGTAGCCGGCCGCGATGTCCGTCGCGTCGGCCAGCCCGGCGGGCACCATCGACTGACCCCAGTTGTTGCGCCCCCAGCAGACGACCGCGCCATTGCCGCGCATCGCGACCGAGTGCGACATGCCCGCATCGATGTCGACGACGCCCTTGAGCCCCGCCGGCACATTGCACTGCTGGTAGTTGTTGCGGCCCCACGCGAAGACGGTGCCATCGCTCCGCCGCGCGAGGGTGTGATAGAAGCCGCACGCGACGCCGGCGATGCCCGGCTCGGCCGGCACATAGTCCTCGCCGTAGAAGCCCATGCCCCATCCCGCGAGGGTTCCGTCCGCTCTCACCGCGAAGGTGCGGACATTGGCGGCGGAGACAGCGGTGACCGTCCCGAGGTTGACCGGCACATTGCACTGGCCGGCGTTGTTGAGCCCGAGGCAGAACACCGATCCGTCGGCGCGTCGACCGACGGTGTGGAGCCATCCGCCGTCGACCTCAGCGACCGTTCCAAAGCCGCTCGCCGGCGGGGTCCAGCCGCCGTAGAGCTCCGAGCCCCAGCTCGTCGCGCGGCCGTCGCTCTGGATGACGGTCGTGTGGCTCGATCCCGCGGCGATCGACACGACGCTGTCGAGGTCGGCGGGAATGACGCACTGCCCGGCCGCATTCGTTCCCCACGCGACGATCGTGCCGTCTCCAAGCAATGCGACCGCGTGCGCTCCGCCGAGCGCGAGATCGACGACGGTCGTGAGGCCCGCCGGCACGGTCGACTGACCCTGCGCGTTGTCGCCCCAGAGCGCGATCGTGCCGCCCGCACGGATGGCGCCGCTGAAGTAGGCGCCGCCGACCACCTTGACGACCTGCGTGAGTCCGCTCGGCACGGTGCACTGCCCCTGCGTGTTGAGGCCCCACGCGACGACCGTTCCATCAAGCTTGCGGCCGAGCGTGTGGAACCCGCCCGCCGC
>CAIXEV010000424.1 GCA_903918555.1 uncultured bacterium
ACGATGAGCGCCGCCGTCGAGATCAGCGCTCGCGATGGAAGCGTGCGCCGCGGCATCGCGGCCATCACGGGCAACGCGACGCCGTCCGATGTCCCGGGCGAACTCGAGATCAACGGCTTCGAGGTCAATTCCGTGAGCTTCGGCGACGCGGTCGACGACACCGCCGCCGCGGATCTCACGGGCGCGCTGATCGGCATGGCCTTCACGGTCGACCGCGCCACGCTCGTCGAGGACATGGCGCTTGCGAACCCGCGCGGCTCGAGCACGCCGGGGCTCAGCGCCGCCGTGCCGAACTTCTACTTCTCGCCGGTGTCGGCCGTGCTTGTCGCGATCGACGGCAACCCGATCAAGGTTCCGGCGGGCAAGGGCGGCTGGTCGCTCGTGAAGAACACGCCGTACACCGTCTTCACCGATCCGAACGGCGCGTGGGTCGTGCAGGTCGGCGCGTCGAACTGGATGGGCTCGCCGAACGCTGCGGGACCGTTCGTCACCGTCGCGGCGCCTCCGTCCGATGCGATCGCTGCGCTCGGAACCGCGCCTGATTCGTCGAAGACCATCGGCACGCCGCCCGCGCCTTCGCACGGCGCTCCGAAGCTTCCTGCGAACCTCGTCATCGTCACGAAGCCGACGGTCCTCATCGCGCTCGACGGCGCGCCCTCGATGAACAGCGTCGGAAACGGCCTGTTCGAGGTGACCAACGCGAACAACATCCTGCTCATGCAGAGCGGCGACGCCACGAGCTGGTGGACGGTCGCCGCAGGCCGCTGGTTCACCGCGGCGAGCCTGAACGGCCCGTGGTCGCTCGTTGCGCCGAGCGCGCTCCCTGCGTCGTTCCAGTCGCTGCCTGCGACGGGACGCCTGGCGGTCGCGCGCGCGAGCGTGCCCGGCACGACCGAGGCGAGCGACGCAGCCATCGCCGCCAACGAGATCCGCACCGTGACCGTGAAGCCCGATGTCGCGTGCGAGGTCAGCTACAACGGATCGCCCGCGTTCGTGCCGATCGCCGGCTCGCCGTGCTCGTACGCGGCCAACTCGTCGAATCCCGTCATCCAGGTTCCGAACCGCGGCGTCTACTGCTGCGCGAACGGCATCTGGTTCGAGGCCTCGCAGCCGACCGGTCCGTGGAAGGTGAGCGTGTCGATTCCCGACGCGGTCTACCGCATTCCCGCGTCGTCGCCGGTCTACTCGGTCACCTATGTGCGCGTCTACGGAAGCACGCGCGATGCGTCGGGCGCGCTCACGGGCGTGACCTTCGGCTTCAGCAGCGGCTACCTCGGCACCTACCTCAACGAGGGCACGCCGGTCTACGGCACGGGCTACGACTACGCCAACGCGTCCGATCCGAACAACTACCAGGCGTATCCGTCGACCTACGACAACCCCGTCGCCTACGACCAGCAGACCGGCACCTACAGCCCGCCGGGCTGGTACGACGGCTACCCCTACGACTACCCCTATGTGCAGCCCTACTACCTCGACAACGGCTGGGCCGGCTGGGGCTGGTGCGGCGGCTGGGCGGCCGGCTGGGGCTGGGGCTGGAACAACTGGTCGAACTGGAACCACTGGGGCCCGTGCTGGAACCACTTCCATCCGTACTGGAATCCCGCGTGGCACAACGACTGGCAGCGCAACCATCGCCTCTACGAGAACGGCCGCGGCGGCAATGCGCTGAACAACCAGCCGCAGTCCGGTGCGTGGAAGGAGAGCAGCGACTGGAAGCAGTGGAACGACGCGAGCAATCGCGGCAACGAACCGCAGAACCAGGAGGGCGCCGACTGGAAGAAGTGGAACGCCGCGAGCAACCGCGGCGACGAGCCGCAGAACCAGGAGAGCCCGGACTGGCAGAAGTGGAACGCCGCGAGCAACCGTGGCGACGAGCCGCAGAACCAGCGTCCGGTCGGACAGCCCACGAACTTCTACCGCAACCAGGGCTACGACTACTCGGGCAACAGCACGCGCTCGATGTACGGCAACAGCACGGGCGCGTGGGGCGCTCCGTCGAGCAACGCGTGGCGGTCGTATCCGCGCACGGGCACGAGCGGCATCCACCCCGCGTACCGCAGCACGGGCGGCGGCATGCGCGGCGGCGCCGTTCGCTCTGGCGGCGGCGGCGGGCGACGCTGATCCGCTGCGTGCCGTGAGCAGCTTTCGTCGAAGAATCGTCGGTTGGTTCACCGAGGCCAGGGGTCTTCTCCCGGCCTCGGTGAACGACCGCGTTTTTGCGTTGCCCGTGAAGGCCATCGACGACACGCCCGAGCTGTGCGCCGCCCGCGGGTGGTCTCTCGTCGATCTCGGTGCGCGGGTCGAGCGCATGCCCGAGGTGCTCGCCTGCACCGACGCGCGGCTTCTTGCGCGGCTGCGCGCGGAAGTCGTCGGCCTCGGCCGCGAGCGGCGCATGTTCGCGGCGGTGGTTCCCGACGGACGCGTGCATTCGCACGCCTGCACGGCCATCGCGCGGCAAGGCATCGTCCTCGCCGATGTCAGCCCGCATGCGCGGGTTCCGCTTCACCTGCATCGCGCGCTGAGCGGAGCCGTGGTCGCGCGTCAGCCGCGGCGGCTTGCCGGACGCAGCGCGCTCGTCGGCGGAATCGGCCATCGCAACTTCTACCACTGGCTCTACGACAGCCTGCCGCGCATCGGACTCGTCCGTGACGCGGGGCTCGACGCCGTCGACCGCTGGATCGTGCCGGCGACCGAGCTCGCGGTCGCGCGCGAACTGCTGGCGCGCGCGGGCATCGCCGCCGAGAAGCTCGAACCGATCGGGCGCGGCGACCATGTCGTGTGCGACGAACTCGTGGTCACGAGCGCTCCGGGCGAGGTGTGCGAACCGACGCCCCGCACGGTCGACTTCCTTCGGGCGACGCTGCCGGCCGACCGGAGCCGCATCGCGGGAAAGCGCGTCTACATCGCGCGGCGCGGGCGGCGCCGCATCGCGAACGAAGGAGCGCTCGCCGATCTCCTCCGCCGGTTCGGATTCACGACGGTCGCGATGGAGGATCTCTCGCTCGATGCGCAGATCGCATCGGTCGCCGGCGCCGAGACGATCCTTGCGCCGCATGGCGCAGCGCTTTCGCATCTCATGCACGCCGGCGACGGCGCGACCTTGATCGAGTGCATGCCGCCCGGCTACTGCAACGCGAGCTTCTTCGTGCTCGCTGGCGCGTGCGGGCTCCGCTACGCGGCGCTGGCGGGCGAGGGCGGCGCCGACCGGGGCGCCGCGAACGCCGCGGCCGCCAGCTCGAGGGACTTCGTCGTGGACGAGTCGAAGCTCGAGCAGACGCTTGCCGCGGCGCTCGCGTGAACGGTTGACGCGATCACGCCGAACCGACCGGCTCGATGCCGCATTGGCGGAGGAAGCGCCGCATCGCCGCGATCTCGTGGTTGCTGTCGAGGGCGTGCGAGCCGTGCGGGACCCGGAAGCTCATCTCGTGGCCGTTGAGAACGACCTTGAGGTGATCCTGCCTCGTCTCGGTGCAGGTTCCGCCGAGACCCTCGAGCATGCGGACGACATCGTGCCAGTGGATGTTGTGGGAGGTCGGGTGCGCAAACAGTTGCTCGAGCGTCTTCTGATGGTGGCTGGACATGGCGGCCTCCTGTCGGTTGGTGGTGGAGAGGGCGGCGGAGATGCCGCCGACAACACAGTACGCGAAACACGGATAAAGATATCGCGAATAGGTTCCTGATTCGGCGAAACGCCTGAAACGGGGCGACCGCCTGATGCCTCGCGGATCCAAAAAAGGCGCGCGGCGCGCAAGGGAAACCCTGCGCGCCGCGGCCCCATCGGTTCGTGGAGTGGTCGGATCAGTTGCCGTTCGGGGCGCCGCCTTGCGGGCGTCCGGGCTGGCCTTGGCCGTTCGTGCGTCCGCCGCGTCCGCCGCGCGGGGGCTGGCCGGGCTGGCCACCCGGCGGGGGAGCGTTCTCGCCGCGTCCACCGCGCTCGCCGCCTTCGTCGCCCTCGCCCGGCTGGAAGAGCTCGTGGCCCTTCTCCTCCATGTCGTGAAGCTTGGCCACGAGGCCCTTCGCCTTCGAGGAGTCGCCTTCGAGCACGGCCTTCTCGAGTTCGATCGACACCATGAGCGTGTCGATCATCATGCCGCGGAACGCCGCGTCGAACTTCAAGCGGTCGTCGCCGAACTTCGCCTTCGCCGCGTCCGACATCTTCAGCCGCTCGCCAGAGCCCTTCGACGCCACCAGCGCGGCCTGCATCGCCTGGATCATGCCGAGGTCCGCCGGGCGCGACGACGCATCGAAGCTCGAGTTGCCGAGCGCCTTGTACGCGCGGTTCAGCTGCTTCATCGCGCCTTCGAGGTTCATGCCGCCCTCGGCGCCGCCGCGGCCGCCTTCGCGCTGTCCGCCGCGCGCGCCGCCCATGGCGCCGTTCTTGGCGGCCGCCTCGAGTTCACTGCGGTCGATCGAGCCGTCCTTGTTGGTGTCGGCGCGCTCCATGAGACGCTCGGCGAGCGCGGGCGGAAGCTCGTCCTGCGAGAGCTTGCCGTCGCCGTTCGCGTCGTTCTGCATCATGCGGTCGATGAACTGCTGAGGGTCGATCGGCTGGCGCGGGCGCTCGCCCTGCTGGCCCTGTTGTCCGTCGCCGCGGCCGCCCGGCCCGGGGCCCTGCGGCGGGAAGGTGCCGTCCTGCTGCGCGAAGGCGATGGATGCGAACGAGAGTGCGAAGATCGAGCAAGCGAGCGTGAGCTTCATGTGGATTTCCTCCAGGCCGTCAGGCCAGTTGATCGAAGGGCCGTTCGGCCGATGGTGAAACGCGCCGATGTCCCGGTCATTGCGGCGCGCGCAGGATCATCGGCCGATCACGGGCACGCGCCCCAGTGGCCGAGGAGCGCGGAGAGATCCGCTGCGTTGGTGATGCCGTTTCCATCGATGTCGCCGACGCCCGACGCGCCCCATGTCGAGAGCACGAGCGCGAGGTCCTGGCCGTTCACGACGCCATCGCCACCGCTGGGCGAGATGTCCGCGACGCAGGCGCCGGGCACGCTCGACGAATCGGCGGGATCGCTGCCGGCGTCGAGTTCGTCACGGTCGCGGAAGCCGTCGAGGTCGCGGTCGACGCCGAGCCGCGTGCGCGAGCCGAGCGGGACGATCGTGTAGGTGAGCTCGCTGCCCGGCGCGGAGCGCGCGAGAAGCGCGGCTGGCGTGAGGTTCGCCTCCGACAGGCGATCGGGAGTGAACGCGCCGTTCGCGAACACATAGCCGCGCGGCTCGCCGTTCATGCGTCCCTTGACGATCAGTCCGACCTGGCCGGCGCTGGCGATGGTGATGAGCTGGCCGATGCGCGTGGTGTCGTTGGCGACGCCGGTCGCGGTCACCTGCTGGCCGACGGCCGCGTGCGTGCCCGAGTTGAACGACATGCAGAACGCCTCGATGTCGCGGCGCTGCTGCTGGCCGGTCGCGTTGTTGGCGAAGTTGAACCCCGTGGTGATCGCGTCCTGGAAGGTGAACTTCTCGCCGTTGTGCTCGAAGCCGAAGCCGCGCAGCGCCGTGGTCGAGGTGCCGCTCGCACCGACCTTGCGCCAGAGTTCGCGCAGGTGCGCGTTCTTGCGGTTCTGCACCTCGCCGCCGGGAGCGGGGATGTCGACGCGGTTGTTCGAGCCGATCGTGCCGGCGTGGCACGAGACGCAGGTGAGGCCGGGCGCGCCCGGCGGGCCCGCGAAGAACTGGCCGGTGTTGAAGAGCGTCTGGCCCGTCTGCGCGTTGCCCGTCACATTGAAGCCCGTCTGCGTGCCGCCGAAGATGGCAAGCGAGGTCTTGAGCGTGTTGTCGATGCTGCGGTTGGGGTTCGGCGGGAAGACGAGCGACGCGACATAGTCGGTCATCGACGCCATCTCGGTGGTCGAGATCTCGGAGGTGCGGCCCTGGAGGTGCGTGAACGCGACATTGAACTCGGTGAGATCGTTCTTCTCGCCGCGCCAGTGGAGCGGCTCGTTGCCGATGATGCCCTGCAGCGTCTGCGTCGTCATCGGGCCCTTCATCGGGTGCCAGCTGATGCACGCGCCCGGCGCCGCGACCTGGCAGACCTCGTCGAAGGCCTGCACCGCGCCCGTCGGATCGCCGAGGTCCCAGCCCATTCGGTCGCTGCGGCCGTCGATGTGGCAGGTCGCGCACGAGACATGGCCGAGCCCCGAGGTGATGTGAGTGTCGTAGATGAACTTGCGGCCGGCCTTCACGGTCGTCGGCGTGGCGTCGTGGAAGCTCGCGCGGCCGGTCTCGGTGAAGCTCGAGGTGGAGATCGCGCTCACCGAGCCGCCGAAGCGGTTGAGGGCGTAGACGAACGCGCCGTTCGGCGACACGACGACGCCGCTGGGACCTTCGCCGACCGTCACGCGGCCGAGGCGGGTTCCGCTCGGCGAGAGCGCGACGACCGCGTTCGAGCCGAGCGCGGCGGTGAACGCCATGCTCGAGTCGGGCATCCACGCGACGCCGCGCGGGTCACCGACCGACTGCAGGCGCGTGAGTTCGGGCACCGAGCTCGACGAGTAGTCGAGGTGCTGGTTGAGATCGGCGATCGTCGGGGTTCCCGAGCCGCCCGCGGGCACGAACGCGGCGACCATGCGCGCGAACTTGCCGTCGAGCTTCGGCTCGAAGCGGATCTCGTTGCGCGCTTCGATGCCGACCGCGAGGATCGTGCCGTTCGGCGCGACGCCGACCGAGGCGACCGTCGACATGAGGCCCGTCACATAGCTCGTCGACAGCGTGGCGGTGTTGACGACCGCGATGTCGTTGTCGACCGGCGCCCAGGTGACGAGGCTCGTCCAGTTGCGGTTGTTGTCGTCGAGCCACTGGCCCGCCGCATTGCGGCGCACGATGTGCGCGACGCGCGGCGCCGTCGGGAGGCCGGTCGCGATCGGCGGGTCGAAGGTCGTGCCGTTGTTCGGCGGCGGATTGACGCCCGCGTAGGGGCCTGAGGCGAGGTTGACGGTGGTGCGGGGCACGACCGTCGTCTTGTTGCCCGACTCGAAGACCGCGAGGTAGACCTTGGTTCCATCCGGGCTGATCGCGAGCGCGCGCGGCGAGGCGCCAAGGATCGCGGTCGTGGTGAGCGTGGGCGCCGCGGCGTTCGCGTCGAAGCTCACGAGGCGCGACGGCATCGCGAGCGACACGAACGCGCGCGCGGGCTTCGCGGTGAAGACGATGTCGGCCGGCTCGTCGCCCACAAGCACGGTGCGCGTGACGCGCATGGTGGGGAGATCGATCACGCTGACCGAATCGGAGATCTGGTTGACCACCCACGCCTCGGTGTTCGAGCGCGCGCGCACCGACACCGGATCGACGCCGACCGCGACCGAGCCGCGGCGCACGGGCAGGCCGCCGACGAGGTCGAACACCTCGAGCTGGCCGTCCGCGGTGTTCACCGCGAGGAGCGCCGTGCCGTCGGGCGTGATGTCGATCGGATGGACCTGCGGCGACTCGAAGTTCACGAACGACTGTGCCTCTGCAAGCCGCGGAGTCGCGAGCGCGAGCATCGCTGCGGCGGAGACCGCCGCCGCGAGCGGGAG
>CAIXEV010000425.1 GCA_903918555.1 uncultured bacterium
GCGCGTGGTGCCGCCGGAGCACCTCCCAGCGTTGCATGGTGGGAAAGTCGCGCAGCGCCGCCATCACCTCGGCGTCGCAAAGTCTTAGGATGAGGGGCTTTAGGGACACATCAGCCTCGCATGTTTGTGGATGACACGATCGAACCGCATCGTAAATGGTCGCCCGATCGGGGAATGGCCGCGGCGCTCTTTGGACCTCACCTCGCACGCCGCCTGCCCCCGATCGGGGGGTCGTGGCGGCCGTTACGGCGCTCGATCGCTCCGTGAGGCGGCCGTGATCGGACCTCGACGGCAAGCGAAGGAGCCTCCGCGCGACGGGCGCGGCGCGCTTGCGAGTCCCGCGTCGAACCAGGGGGCGGCGCGCTGCGGAATCGGGGGCGCAGGGGAAGGAGCTCGGACCGTCGGCGTGGTTCGTCATGCAGCACCGTCCGTTCGTGAGATCGGCAGGGCTCGCACCCGTGGCGAACCTCGCCCGCCGACTTTGCAGCGGCTTGGGTGGGTCTGATCGGGCGGAAGCAGGCGTTCCGCCCGTGCCGCTTGTGCGGGCGCAGGGCGCGGCCTTTGGAGCGCCGGGAGTGGAAGCCGCTACCTTCCCCGCACCCCATCGGAGCCGATCGCATGCAGGACACGACCCAGAAGGATCCTTCCTCCCGCACGACCTTGCTCGATCGGCTCGAGCGCATCGGAAACGCGCTCCCTGAACCGGCGCTCATCTTTGCGATCCTCGCTGCGATCGTGATCGCGGTCTCCGCGCTCGGCAGCGCCGCCGGGTGGCGCATCCAGCCCGTGACGCCGAAGGTCGCGCTGACCGAACGCGTCGACGCCGAAGGCCGACCCGTGCTCGACGAGAAGGGCGCGCCGGTGATGGTGCCGAAGCTCGACGCCCGCGGCAAGCCCGAGGTCGCGCTCGTCGGGCAGACCGACAAGGAAGGTAAGCCCGTCTACCTCGAGCCGCGCAGCCTGCTCACCACCGACGGCATCTACTGGATGCTCTCGTCGATGGTGCGCAACTTCACGGGCCTGCCGGCGCTCGGGCTCGTGTTCGTGTCGATGCTCGGCATCGGCCTCGCGGAGAAGTTCGGCATGTTCTCCGCGCTGATGCGCGGGCTCGCGCTCGTCACGCCGCGGAAGTTCCTGACACCGATGATCGTGTTCATCGGCGCCAACTCGTCGGTCGCCTCCGACGCCGGCTACATCATCCTGCCGCCGCTCGCGGCGGCGCTCTACCTCGCCGTCAACCGTCCGCCGATCGCAGGCCTCGCGGCGGCGTTCGCAGGCGTCGCAGGCGGCTTCGGCGGCGGCATCTTCCCGACCGCGGCCGATGGCTTCCTCGCCGGCGTGGCGACGCAGGCCGCCCACATCATCGACCCCTCGTACCACCCGGTCGACCCGACCCACAATCTCTACTTCAAGGCCGCGAGCAGTGTGCTCATCATGTTCGCGGGCTGGTTCGTGACCGACCGGATCGTCGAACCGCGGCTCAAGCGGCTCGCGCCAGGGGCGGGGTACGACGATGCGCCGTCGCTGTCCGAACTCGCGCTGAAGCCCGACGAGAAGCGCGGACTCATCGCAGCCGCCGTGGTGGCGGTCGTCGTGCTCGGCGCGTTCGCGGCAGCCGTCCGCATCGAAGGCGGGCCGCTCCATGGCAAGGGGCTGCCGATGCTCGCGAACAACACGCCCGCTCCCGGCGAGCGCGAGGGCGAGCGCTGGTCGCAGGTCATCGTCCCGATGATGCTCCTCGTGTTCATGCTGCCCGGCATGGCCTTCGGCTTCGTGACGGGCGTGCTGCGGACCCAGAAGGACTTCATCGAGGCGATCTACCACGGCATCCGCACCATCGTGCCCGTGCTCGCGATCGCGTTCTTCATGGGGCAGTTCGTCAACTACTTCCAGTACACGGGGCTCGACCGCATGCTCGCCTACGCGGGCGGCTCGCTCCTCGTGTCGGCGGATCTGCCGGTGCCGCTCCTCATCGTCCTCTTCGTGGTGCTCGTCATCGCGGGCGACTTCGCGATGAGCGGCATGCTCTCGAAGTTCGGCGTGCTCGCGCCGATCTTCATCCCGATGTTCATGATGGTCGGCATGAGCCCCGAGCTGACGACCGCCGCGTATCGCATCGGCGACAGCGTGGTGAACATCATCACGCCGCTCAACAGCTACCTGCTCATCATCCTCGTCGCGCTGCAGAAGTACAACAAGGACGCGGGCCTCGGCAGCCTGATCTCGCTGATGCTGCCGTACTCGGTGGTGTTCGGCGTGCTGTGGACGCTGTTCCTGCTCGCGTGGTACTGGAGCGGCTTCCCGCTCGGAACCGACGCGCCGCTCGAGTACATCCCGTCGCGGTGAGC
>CAIXEV010000426.1 GCA_903918555.1 uncultured bacterium
GCAGGAACTTCGTCGCGGGCGAATGGCCGATCGCGATGAAGAGTCCGCGCACCGGAAGCGTCGTCCGCTCCTTGGTCACGACATTCTCAAGAAGCACCGCCTCGATCACATCGGTGCCGATGACATCGACGACCACCGAGTTCCACACCGGCACGGCCTTGGGGTTCTCGAGGATGCGCGCCTGCATCGTCTTCGACGCGCGGAAGGAATCGCGACGGTGGATGACATACACCTTCGACGCGAACTTCGTGAGGTAGCTCGCCTCCTCCATCGCCGTGTCGCCGCCGCCAACAACCGCCAGCGGCTGGTCGCGGTAGACCGGCAGCGCACCGTCGCACACGGCGCACGCGCTCACGCCGCCGCCGTTCATGGCGAGGCGGATCTCGTTCGGGAGGCCGATCCAGTTCGCCGTCGCACCCGTCGCGATGACGACCGCATGCGCGCGGACGGTCTCGCCCTCGCTCGTCTCGAGGACGAACGGGCGCTGCGTGAAGTCGCAGCGAACCACATCGGCGTCGGTGATGCGCGTACCGAAGCGCTCCGCCTGCTTGCGGAAGAGGTCCATCATCTCGGGACCCGACACGCCGTGCGGGAAACCCGGGTAGTTCTCGACTTCCGTGGTCAGCATCAGCTGCCCGCCTGGAAGCACGGGCGCCGGATTCGACGCAGGCACGCCGATGATCGCACGGGGCGACAGGTTGGCGCGCGCACCGTAGATGCACGCCGTCCACCCCGCGGGGCCCGAACCGATCACCACAAGCTTCTCAATACCGCCGTTCGACGCACCAGAGTGTGAGCCCATCGTTGCTCCGTTTCCGTACACAGATTCCACTCGCACCGATCCGCCGTGGATTCACTGCCCCTGGCCGCGCGAAACCGCGCGCAGCGGCGGCCACATCACGAAGTCGCCGATCTTGCCGCCCTCGGCGTGACGGGCGGCTGCATCGAACTCGCCGTCGTCGTTGCGGGCGTACAGGATGCAGCCCGTCACCTCGATGCGGCCGAACTCGCTCTCGACGCCGCGCTCGCGGGTGCCGAGGTACTCGTAGCGCATGCGGCCATACTGGCGGTCATACGGATCGAAGTCGAAGCGCTTCGGGAAGAAGCGGGCGTAGGACTTCTCGATGTCGTTCGGCCAGTCCTCGAACTGGAGGCGATAGCCGCACAGGCCGGCGCCGCTGACGAGACCGCAGAACTCGGCCACCAGACGGCGACGGAGGTCGAAGAGCGTCTCGATGTCGCGGACGGCGAACACCACCGCCGCGTACTTGACGGGATTCACCACCGAGAACTCGGTGGGAAGCGACATCATCGGATCGAACGGACGCATGCGCCAGCGACGCCACCAGTCGTCGTAGATCGCGTTCATCTTGATGCTGCTCGCATCAAGGGAGCCGTGGACGCCGGCGACGCGCTCCCAGCGCTTCGCGGCGCCGAAGCCCGTGAGCGGCTCCCCGCGCGACTGCATGCCGGAGAAGGTGTTCGCGAAATTGACTTGATCGGCCTGGCCGCTGTCGTCGAACACCGAACGGAGCAGTTCGCCCGCGACGAGCAGATCGCCCTCGGGGATCGAGATGCGGCGGAGACGCTCGTTGTCGGTCGCCTTGAGGAACGGATACTCCTTCGTCGCAAGCTTGCGGAGGAGATCGATGCCCAGCTTGTCCTTGTAGGTGTAGATGATGTCGCGGTGCACCGACATCGCGTCGGCGAGCATCGTCATCGAGAAGCGCTTCTCCTCGAGCATGTGCGCGTCGACCGCCTGGCGCATGACGCGAAGGTGCGCGACGCCGATGGCGAACGCCTCGTCGAACTTGCCGGCCTCGCAGAGCCGGTACATGTCGGCGGTGACATAGGCCGAGATCGTGTCGAGCGCCCCGAGGTACGGGAACTCGACCCGGGTGAGGTCGCCGCCCGGCGCGATGATCGCGACGAGGCCGCGCTCGACGAACTTCGGATCAACGCCCTCGGTTCCGTAGGGGACGCCGAGAACCTGGCAGTTCTGGAGCTCGATGAGCGCCTTGCCCATGTTGCCGTTGTCGGCCGCCCACTTGGAGACGGCTTCGAAGCCCTCCATGCCGGGGTAGATCGTCTTGAGGTTGAACTCCTCGCCGATCTCCTGCGGGGCCTTCGTCATGTCGAGGTAGGCCGTGAAGAGCCGCGTGGCGCTGCGCGACTGCTCGGTGACGCGCGACCAGGGCTCGTTGAGCTTCTTCATGAGCTCAGGCGACTGGGCGCTCGCCTCGGAGCCGACCGCGAGCGCGGCGATCGCGACCGCGGAGGCGAGGCTGCAGGAGAGCGTGCGGAGGAGGCGGGTCTGGCCGCGGACGGAAGTGGAGCGGTCGCTGAGCATGGAGGAAACCCTGAGGTGGTCGGGCAATCTAACACGGTTCGCGGGTAGAGTGGCTGCCTTCATGAGCAAACTGCGCTGCCCCGACACGGTCAATGTTCTCCTCCTCGGCACGGGCGGCCGCGAGCACGCCCTTGCGTGGAAACTCAAGCAGAGCAAGCGCCTCGGCACGCTCTGGGTCGAGCCAGACGCCAACGCGGGCATCCTCGATCTGGGCCGGGCTTGCCCGGAACCCATCAATGATGTGTTCCGCCTCTGCCGGTGGTGCGAGCGCGAGCAGATTTCGCTTGTCGTGATCGGCCCAGAGGCTCCGCTCGCGGCCGACCTGGCCACCAAGCTCGCCGACCCGCCGAACCGCGTGGTGTTCGGCCCGAGCCGCGCGGGCGCGCAGCTCGAATGGGACAAGGCGTTCGCGAAGCAGGTCATGCGCGCGGCGCGCGTGCCGACCGGCGATGCGCGCGTGTTCACTGACGCGGAGCAGGCGCTTGCGTTTGTCGAGACCCGCGTCGACGGCTGCGTCGTCAAGGCGACCGGCCTGTGCGCGGGCAAGGGCGTCGTCGTGTGCAAGACCGTGGCCGAGGCGCGCGCCGCCGTGCAGGATTGCCTCGTCAAGAAGGTGTTCGGCGACGCCGGCGCAACCATGCTCATCGAGGATCTGCTTTCAGGCCCTGAAGTCAGCGTGCTTGCCTTGTGCGATGGCCGCAGCTTCTGGATCCTCGACGCCGCCCAGGATCACAAGCGCGTCGGCGAGGGAGACACCGGCCCGAACACCGGCGGCATGGGCGCGTTCAGCCCGACGCCGCGCGCGACGCCCGAACTCCTCCGCATCGTCGAGCGCGATGTGCTTGTGCCGACGGTCGACGCCCTGAAGCGCATGGACATCCCGTTCCGCGGCGTGCTCTACGCGGGCATCATGCTGACTCCCGCCGGCCCGAAGGTGCTCGAGTTCAACACGCGCTTCGGCGACCCCGAGACGCAGCCGATGATGGCCCGCCTCAAGGGAGATCTCGTCGAACTCTGCTGGGCGACGGCGACCGGGCAGCTCGACGAGACCGAACTCTCGTTCGACCAGCGCGCGGCCTGCTGCGTGGTGGTCTGCTCGAAGGGCTACCCCGGCAGCTACGCCAAGGGCCTCGAGATCGAGGGTCTCGACGAGGCACGCGCGGTCGAGCGCGCGCCCGGCGAGGACATCATCATCTTCCACGCCGGCACCGCCCGAAAGGGTGGCAAGGTGGTGACGAACGGCGGCCGTGTCGTTGGCGTGACCGCCCTTGCGCGCGACCTCGGCCGCGCGCGGGATCTCGCGAACATGGCGGCCGCCCGCATCCGATTCGAAGGCGCGTTCTACCGCCGGGACATCGGGCGTTCGATCGAGTCGACCCCCGCGCCCGCACTCGGCTGAGCGCCACCGATCCCGACATCGGCGACCTTCCTGCAAGCACCGTGGAACCCAACGCGGGCCATGTCCGAAAACCCTGACCCCAAGTCCCACACCTTTCGCTTTCTGTTACAGTCGAAGACTCGGTGGGCGGTGCCTTGCAGGCTCGTCCTCCTCCTCGCGCGCGAGTGGTGCAACGCAGTCGCACGAGTGGAGATCCGACGACAGTTCCGTTCAAGTTCAGACGCTTCAACCCCGAACGCTTTACCGAAGCGTCGAACCCCTCAAGTATCGAAATCGAGTGCAGGGCTCAACAATCCGCCTCGAAGTGCGTATCAAAGACCCTGAACTCGGTGTGATGTATCCCGACCTTGTCCGCCGCTGCCAACGACAGCCCCGATCGACAGCCCCGATCGATAGCCCCCGACTGACAGCCCCCGAACGACCGCGCGAACACCCGCCGACCTGCATAGCGACAGGACGGCCGTGAGAAACAGAACCATGCGTACCGACTCCCGTTCCACCCTTCGTTTCCACGCCAGCACGAATGTCAGCAGCCTGCGCTCGCTGTGCTCGGCGCGTGGCGTTGCGATCACGCTCTCGCTCGCTGCGAGCACGGCCTTCCTCGCGCAGGCCGCTGTCGCCGCGGCGCCGACCAGCACCGCTGCCGGCTCTGATGCCGCGCTCTTCACGACGAAGTACGCGCCGCGCAAGCCGTTCTCGAAGCGCGACCCGGTCGAGGCGCTCCTCCCCAAGAAGTTCCGCGGCATGGGCCTGACCCCACGCCTTGAGGCGCTGACTGGCAACTTCGTCATCAAGTTCCGCGACGAGGTCAAGGCCCGCGTGCACGCCTCCGACGCGCACCTCTCGAGCAGCGCGGGCGCTGATCTCTCCGATGCACAGGCGCTGCTGACGAAGTTCGGCGGCGTTGCGCGGCAGTGGATCCGCAAGTCGGAAGGCGACCTTGCGATGCTCGAGTCCCGCGCGCGAGAGCTCAGTGGCAAGCAGCAGCCCGACCTCGCGGGCATGATCCTCGTGTCCGGCGTGCCGATGGAAGACATCTACGACGCCACGCGCGCCCTGA
>CAIXEV010000427.1 GCA_903918555.1 uncultured bacterium
CGCATGGTGAGCCGCGACAAGGATCTCGGCCAGCTCGTCGACGCGCACACGACGCTCTTCGACCCGCAGAAGAACGGCGACATCGGGCTCGAGCAGCTCTTCGACTCGAAGGGCGTGCGCCCCGCGCAGGTGGTCGACCTCCTCGCGCTGATGGGCGACACGGCCGACAATGTGCCGGGCGTTCCCGGCGTCGGGCCCAAGACGGCCGCGGCGCTCCTCGCAGAGCACGGCTCGATCGAGGGGATCTATCGGAATCTCGCGGCGATCAAGGGTAAGAAGGGCGAGGCGCTCGCCGCGAGCAGGGACCTCGTCGCGCTCTCGCGACGCCTCGTCGAGTTGAAGCGCGACTGCGATTTCCCCTTCGACGAGCAGCTGGCGAAGTTCGAGCCGTCGCGGTGCGACCTTCCGAAGTTGCTCGAGCTCCTTCGCGTGCTCGGCTTCCACCGTCTCCGCTCCGAGGCGCAGGAGATCTTCGGCGGCGGTGGCGCGTTCGCCGAAACCGAACCCTCGGCTCCGACGAGATCGGCGCCTCCCGCCAAGGGATCGCGTCGTGGCGCACAAGCCCCGCATGGCGGCGCCGGTTCGCTCTTCGCCTCGGCCGAGCCCGCTGCGCCCGCAAGGCCTGCGCCTGCGCAGCCGCGGCACGAAGCCGCGGCGTTCGGCACGCTCTTCGACGCGCTCGCCGCCCTATCCGAGGCGCCAGTCTCTGCGCGCGGCCTCGTCACGACCGTCGTCCGCACGATGCCCGAACTCGAGCGCCTGTGCGCATCGATCCGCGACGCGCGGCGGGTCGCGTTCGACACCGAGACGACCTCGCTTGCGCCGCCACTCGCGCGGCTCGTCGGGCTCTCGTTCTCCCTCCGCGAGGGCGAAGGGTTCTATGTCCCCGTTCGGTCGCCCGAACCGTCGACCCATCTCGGCCTCGACGAGGCGCTTCGGTTGCTGCGGCCGATCCTCGAGGACGCGGAGATCGGCAAGGTCGGCCACAACCTGAAGTACGACTGCGAGGTGCTCGCGAACCACGGCATCGCGCTGCGCGGGATCGCGGGCGATTCGATGCTCGCGAGCTGGCTCGTCGACCCGACCCGGCCCTCGCATGGGCTCGACGCGACGGCCGAGCATGTGCTGGGCGTGCGTCCGATTCCGATCGAGGCCGTCATCGGCGCGAGGACCGGCGGCGCCATCCAGCGACGCTTCGACGAGGCGCCGCTCTCGCTCGCGGCGCCCTACGCGGCCGAGGATGCCGAGATCGCGCTCGCCCTCGCGAACCGGCTCGAGGAGACGCTGCGGCAGCGCGGGCAGGACAAGGTCTACGCGGAGGTCGAGGTCCCGCTCGTTCCCGTGCTCGCGCGCATGGAGCGCACGGGCATCCAGCTCGACCGCGATGAGCTGGCGCGGCAGCGCCGCGAGCTCGAGGTGAAGCTCTCGGCCCTCCGCGACGAGATCGCCCGGAGCGCGCCGTGGCCCTTCAACCCCGACAGCCCCAGGCAGCTCTCGCAGGTCCTCTTCAACCGCCCGACCGACGAGCCCCGCGGCCTCGGCCTGCGCGTCGTGAAGCGCACCCAGACGGGCGCGAGCACGGACAGCGAGGTGCTCGAGAAGCTCGCGGAAGACCCCGCGTGCGAGTCGGATCTTCCGGCGAAGATCATCGAGTACCGTCAGTTCGCGAAGCTCGTCGGCACCTATCTCAAGGCGCTCGACGAGGCGATCCTTCCTGAGACGGGGCGCATCCACTGCAAGCTCCACCAGACCGGCACCGCGACGGGGCGCCTGTCGTCGAGCGACCCGAATCTCCAGAACATCCCGATTCGCACCGAGGTCGGCGCCGCGATCCGTCGCGCCTTCCTCGCGGCCGACGGCATGCTGCTCGTCTCGGCCGACTATTCGCAGATTGAACTGCGGTTCCTCGCGCATCTTTCGGGCGACCCCGGACTCTGCGCCGCGTTCGAGCGCGGCGAGGACATCCATCGCGCGGTCGCGGCGGAGGTCTTCGGCGTCGCGCCGGCCGAGGTCACCGACACCCAGCGCTCCGCCGCAAAGATGGTGAACTTCGGCATCGTGTACGGCATCACCGCGAACGGCCTTGCGCGGCGGCTTGGTTCAGGTTACACGATCACTCGCGCGAAAGAAATCATGGAGGGCTACCGCGCGCGCTTCCGAGGC
>CAIXEV010000428.1 GCA_903918555.1 uncultured bacterium
CGATCGACTCGGTGAGCGGGATCTCCTTCGGGCAGACCTTCACGCAGTTCTGCGCGTTGCCGCAGTCGTTCACGCCGCCCTTGGCCATGAGGACATCGAGGCGCTCGCCCGCGAGCGTGGCGCCCGTCGGGTGCGTGTTGAAGAGCCGCGCCTGCGAGATCGCGTGGGCGCCGATGAACTCGCTGTCCCACTTGTCGGCGTTTTCCTCGAGGTTGAACTGCGGGCACGCCTCGAGGCAGCACGCGCAGGTCATGCAGGTCGAGAGCGTGTAGCGCATCTCCTGGTTCTGCGGCGTGTCCTTCGGGCCGGCGCCGAGGTGGTAGGTGCCGTCGACCGGCACCCACGCCTTCACGCGCTCGAGGTTGTGGAAGGCGCGCGAGCGGTCGACCGCGAGGTCGCGGATCACGGGGAACTTCGACATCGGCTCGAGCGTGATCGTGTTGTCGTCGCCGATGACCTTGTCGACGAGCGCCGAGCAGGACGGGCGCACCTTGCCGTTGATGACCATCGCGCACGAGCCGCAGACTTCCTCGAGGCAGCCCGAGTCGTAGCAGACGGGGGTGGTCGCCTTGCCGTCGGCGGTCTTCGACATGCGGGCGATCTGCTGGAGGCAGGCGATGACATTCGCGCCCGACTCGGCCTCGACCACGAACTCCTCCCAGCGCGGGGCCTCGCCCGGGCGGTCCTGCCGCTTGATGCGGAACTTGACCGTGCGGGAGGCGTTGGCGGACTGGCGATGGCCGGCGGGGATGGGGGCGCTCTGGGTGTCAGAAACCATGGCGTTCTCGTTGAGGCGGGGATGATAGTCGGAACACGCATCGGGCTGCTTGCGGGAATCGACGGAAACCCCGAACTTGGCGCTCGTTGGCCGCGTTCGCACAGACCCTTCAGGATGCACCCGCGAAAGCGCCGATAGAAGACCACCGTGCCGAGCCCTCGAGCCATCCTCCGACTGATGCGCCCCGGCGACTGGACGAAGAACTCGTTCGTCCTGCTCGCGTTCATCTTCTGGGCCGCGAACGCCGTTCGCACCGAGGGAACCGACGAGGTCGTGTCGCGCGGCCTCGACGCGCTGCGTGCGTTCGCGGCGTTCTCGCTGGCGGCCAGCGGCTTCTACGCGATCAACGACGCGATCGACGCCGAGAAGGACCGCCAGCACCCCGTGAAGTCGCGGCGGCCGGTCGCGTCGGGCGCGGTGTCGCGCGGGTTCGCGGTCGGGCTCGGCGTCGTGCTCGAGGCCTGCGCGCTCGCGCTCGCGGCGACGCTCTCGAAGGAACTCGTGGCAGCGGTCGCGCTCTACGGCGTGCTGCAGCTCTTCTACAACCTGAAGCTCAAGCGCATTCCGGTCGTCGATGTCACCACGATCGCGACGGGCTTCGCGCTGCGCGCGGCGGCGGGCGCGGTCGCGATCGATGTGCGCATCAGCGTGTGGCTCGTCCTGTGCGTCTTCTTCCTCTGCCTCTATCTCGGCTTCATCAAGCGGATGTGCGACCTCGTGTCGGCCGAGCGCGCGCAGAGCGCGTGGAAGCCGTCGGCCGACTACCGCGGGCGCGACGAGCTGCAGTGGCTGCTCGGAATCTCGGCGGTGATGACGGTGCTGATGTACCTCTCGTACACGCTGAGCGACCACGCGCAGTCGCTGTTCGGCCCGCGCGCGACGGGGCTTGCGCTGCTGGCGCCGCTCGTCCTGATCGCGATCCATCGCTTCTGGCGCCGCGCCAACGAAGGCAGCTCCGACAGCCCGCTCGACGCGCTGCGCTCGGACGCCGTCGTGCTGAGCGCGATCCTGCTCTTCGTGGCGCTCCTGGGCGTCGTGCTCTTCGTGCCGCAGGCCGCAACGGCGCTTGACGGCGTGTTCCTCTCGAACATGCGGGGAGCGGTGGCACCGTGAGCGCAGGTTTGCTGCGACGCGAGACGATCACGGCCGCCGTCGGCGCGGCCTCCGTGCATGCGCTCGTCGCGGGCGCCGCGATCCTCGCGGGGCTCACGGGCACCTACGCGTGGCACGACGAGGTCGGCTACCACCTGCCGACGATCCGGAAGTTCGCGGCGGAACTGCCTTCGCCCGTGCTCGGCGACTACCAGTCGGCGACGGCGCCCGGCTACCAGCTGCTGATGGCGGCGATCGTGCGCGCGGGGGTCGACGGCGTTCCGCTCCACCTCGTGAACGCGCTGTTCGGCGCGCTGCTCGCGGCGCTCTTCGCGGCGCTCGTCGCACGGCGGGCGGGCGGGCTCGTCGGGCTCCTTGCAGGCGCCGCGCTTGCGCTCTCGCCGTACACCGTCAATCCGTCGGTCTTCCTCGCGACCGACAACCTCGCGACCTTGCTCTTGCTCGCTGCGTTTGCGTTCGCGCGGCCGATCGCGACGGGTTGCGCGGTCATGCCGCTCAAGCGCGGGCTCTACGCGGCGCTCGCCGCGATGCTCGCCGCGGGAGTGCGGCAGATCATGGTCTACGCGGCGGCCTTCACGGGCGCCGCGTTCGTGGCGCGTGCGTGCGCCGAACGGCGCTGGCCGCGCGCGGCGCATCTGGTCGGCGGCGCGCTTGCGCTCATCCCTGCGCTCGTCGTCGTCGGACTCCTCGTGAGGACCTGGGGCGGACTCGTGCCGCCTTCGTTCCAGACCTACCACGGAAGCGGTGGAAACCCCGCGACGCCTGTCTACGCGCTGGCGCTCGTGGCGATCTGGGGCGGCGCCGCGTTCCTCGCGATTCCCGGCTTCCTGCGCGAACTCTTCTCGACACGCGCGCTGCTCGTCGGCGTGCTCGCCGCCGTCGCGTGCTGCGCGGTGCCGTCGAGCTACCTCGTCCATGTGCGCTTCGGCGGCACGCTGTGGACGATCGCGTCGAAGTTCCCCGCCGTCGCGGATCGATCGCTGCTTCTCGTGCCGATGGCGGGGATCGGCGCCGCGGCGCTCTGCGCGTACCTGCGTCTCTGGTCGCGCAGCACCGATCTGCTCGCGCGCGGACTTGGCGCGTACGCGCTCCTCGCGTTCGCGGGGATGGTGCTCGCGCAGACGGCGAACAGCCAGTGCTTCGAGCGCTACCTCCAGCCGCTGACGCTCGTCTTCATGACGATCGCCGCCGGCGCGTTGGCCGGCCGCACGGCACGCTGGTGGCCGTTCGTGGCGATGTGCGGCGTGTCGGCCGCATGGACAGCGCTCAGCCTCCTCAAGGGTGGCTCGTGAGGCGTAGACAGGCGTTGACACGCGTCGACACGCGTTGATCGAAGCAGATCAGCCGGGACGCGTCAGCCGCCGACCTTGCCGTAGGTGCGCGCGCGGGGCTGCACGAGCGGCAGGTCGTACGCTTCGAACGAGATCGACGGGCGCGACGACTCGGGGTCGAACCTCGCGACCGTGGTCTTCATGAAGTTCGCGTCGTCGCGCTGCTGGTAGTCGGTGCGGAAGTGGGCTCCACGCGACTCCTTGCGCTCGAGGCCGCCCTCGATCATCGCCTCGGCGAGGATGAGCATGTCGCCGGCCGCGCGCGCGAACGAGAGGTTCTGGTTGGTCCAGAGCCCCGTGTCCGAGAGCGACATGCGCTTGAAGCGATCGCGCAGCTCAGCGAGCTTGACGCGCGCCTGCATGAGGCGCTCGGCGCTCTTCACGACGGTGCTGGCGGCGGTCATCTCGTCGCCCATCTCCTTCGCGATGGTGTACGGATTCTCCGTGCCCTTCGAGTCGATGAGGCGCTGCTGCTTGTCCTGTTCCATCTTCTCGTTGTTCGCGAAGACCGACGCGTCCACCGCTTCGGACGGATTCTTGCGGTCGCGCGCGAAGTTCGCCACGCCCGCGCCGCAGAAGAGGCCGTCGAAGATGCACGAGAGCAGGGCGTTCGCGCCGAGGCGGTTGGCGCCGTGGTACTGGTAGTTCGCCTCGCCGAAGGCGAAGAGGCCGTCGATGTTCGTCATCATCGAGTTCGGCGCCCCGTAGACCAGGCCCTTGCCGTCCGGCTTCGCGGTGTAGGTCGTCCAGAGGCCGCCCATCGAGTAGTGGACGCCGGGGAAGATCTTCATCGGGAGTTCGGCCGGATCGTCGCCGACGAACTTGCGGTAGATCTCGATGATGCCGCCGAGCTTGCGCTCCAGGTACTCGCGCCCGAGGTGCGTGAGGTCGAGGAACACCATGTTGCCGCCGCCGACGCCGAGGCCGTCCTTCACGCAGATCTCGAAGATCTCGCGGGTGGCGATGTCGCGTGGAACGATGTTGCCATACTTCGGATAGCGCTCCTCGAGGAAGTAGTAGCGCTCTGCCTCGGGGATCTGGCGCGGGTCGCGGTTGTCGCCCTTCTTGCGGGGCACCCACACGCGGCCGCCCTCGCCGCGCGCCGACTCGCTCATGAGGCGCAGCTTGTCGGAGCCGGGGATCGAGGTCGGGTGGACCTGGATGAACTC
>CAIXEV010000429.1 GCA_903918555.1 uncultured bacterium
CCTGTTCACGACCGAGAACTTCATCGACGTGCTCGAGCTCGCCCGGCTGAAGATGCCGGACCCCTACCACCTGCTCTCGCGTCGGCCCGAGCCGCTGGTCACGCGCGAGCGCGTCTTCGGCATCCGCGAGCGGATGCTCGCCGATGGCAGCGTCGACCTGCCGCTGGACCACGCCTCGCTGCGCGACGCCCTGGCGCGCGCCCGGGCGCGCGGCGCGGAGGGCATCGTGCTGTCCTTCCTGCATGCCTACGCGAATCCCGCGCACGAGCAGGAGGCCGCGCGCCTGATCGGCGAGTGGGCGCCGGGGCTGCCGGTCTTCCCGTCCTCCGCGGTGTGGCCGATCATCCGCGAATACGAGCGCACCTCGACCGCGGTCGTTCACGGCTACGTGCAGCCGCGCGTCGCCGCCTACATCGCCTCGCTCCAGGCCTCGCTGCGCAAGGCCGGCGTCGGCGCCGAGCCGATGATCACGAAGTCGAACGGCGGCGTGATGACGGCCGAGCTCGGCAAGAGCCAGTGCATCCAGATGCTGCTCTCGGGCACGGCCGCGGGCACGATGGGCGCGGCCTTCGTCGCGCGGCACGCCGGCGCCCCGCGCGTGCTGGCCCTCGACGTCGGCGGCACCTCGGCCGACGTCTCCGTGATCGTCGATGGCCAGCCGAGCTACCGCTCCGGCGAGATGGTCGGCGAGTTCCCGATCTACATCCCGACGGTCTCGGTCACCTCGATCGGCGCGGGCGGCGGCTCGATCGCCGCGGTCGACGCCTTCGGCACGCTGACCGTCGGCCCGGAGAGCGCGGGCTCCACCCCGGGCCCCGCCTGCTACGGCCGCGGCGGCACGCGCCCGACGCTCACCGACGCCTTCGTCGTCTGCGGCTTCATGGGCCACAGCGAGCTCGGCTACAGCGCCGTCACCGTCGACCGCGCGCGGGCGCAGGCAGCGATGGAGCCGATCGCCAGGGCGCTGGGCCGCGACCTGCGCGCGGCCGCGGAAGCCGTGATCCAGGTCGCCGTGTCGGGGATGTACCGCGAGGTGAGCAAGCTCGCGGCGCACCAGGGCGTCGACCTGAGGGAGTTCAGCCTGCTCGCCTTCGGCGGCGGCGGCCCGATGACCGCGTGCCTGCTCGCGCGCGAGCTCGGCATGCCCTCCGTCCTAGTGCCCACCACGCCGGGCGTCCTCTCGGCCCTCGGCGGGCTGGTCGCGGACGTGAAGAACGACTTCATCCTCACGGTGTACGCGCCCCTCTCCGCGGAGACGCTGCCGCGGCTGCGCGAGGGCTTCGCCGCCCTGGCGCGCGAGGCCGAGGCCTGGCTGCGCGACCGGCAGGGCCATCGCGGCGCGCCGCGCCTCGTCGCCTCCGCCGACCTGCGCTACCACGGCCAGAGCTTCGAGATCGAGACGCCCATCGACCTCGCATGGATCGAGGCCGGGGACGTGGCGCGCATCAGGGACGCGTTCCACCGCGAGCACGAGCGCATCTACGGACACGCGGACCGCGAGGCGCGCGTCGACGCCGTCGCGCTGCGCATGATCGTGGTCGGCGAGAGCGCCAAGCCGTCGCTGCCGGTCCAGGAACGGCGCGAGGGCCGCGCGACGCCGCAGGCGGAGATCGAGGTCCTGCTGGATGGCGCGCCGCGTCGCGTGGCGCTTCACCGTCGCGCCGACCTCGTCCATGGCACGACCTTCGACGGCCCCTGCGTCATCGCGCAGGACGACACGACCACGATCGTGCCGGACGGCTATGCCGGCGCGGTCGATCGTTTCGGCAACCTCATCCTGACGCGCGGGAGCTGAGCCCATGGCGATCGATCCGGTCACCCTCCAGGTGCTCGCCAACCACGCGCAGGCGGCGGCGGAGGCGATGGCCTTCACGCTGTTCC
>CAIXEV010000430.1 GCA_903918555.1 uncultured bacterium
CTGATCCTCGGCTGCTTCATCGACTCGATCGGCATCATGCTCCTCACCGCGCCGATCATGATCCCCATCCTGAAGGCCGCCGGCATCGACCTGATCTGGTTCGGCATCCTCGTGGTCAAGCTGCTCGAGATCGGGCTCGTCACCCCGCCGGTCGGGCTCAACGTCTTCGTGATCAAGTCGACCCTTGGCGGGCAGGTGCCCCTCGCGACCGTCTTCCGGGGCGCGGGATGGTTCGTGCTGACCGACCTCGTGACGCTCGGCCTGCTGATTGCCTTCCCCGCGATCTCGCTGTACCTGCCGAGCCTGATGGACTGACACACGCAAAGCGACACGACAGGAGACTGGGTTCATGCGCGTAGGCGTTGAAGTCGGCGGCACATTCACGGACCTCGTTGCCTTCGACGGCGATCGCATCGTCGTCGCCAAGGTACCGAGCACGCCCGCGAGCCCGGATGTCGGAGCGTACGCGGCGATCGAGAGCGCGGGGCTCGCCTTCGACCGGATCGAGGACCTCGCCCATGGCTCGACGGTCGCGACCAACGCGGTGCTCGAGCGCAAGGGCGCGCGGCTCGCCTTCGTTGTCACGAAGGGGTTCCGCGACGTCCTCGCTCTGCAGCGCCATGATCGCAGGCAGATCTACAACCTGTTCTACCGCAAGCCCGCGCCGGTGGTGACGAGGCAGGACAGCTTCGAGGTCGCGGAGCGGACGCTCGCGGACGGCTCCATCGCGGAGGCCCTCGACGAGGCGGCGATCGTGCGCGACCTGCTGCCGCGCCTCAGGTCCGGCGGCTACCAGGCCGTCGCGATCTGCCTGCTCAACGCCTACGCGAATCCCGCACACGAGCGGCGCGTGGCCGGGCTCGTCGAGGCGGGGCTGCCCGGCTGCTTCGTCACCTGTTCGCACGACGTCAGCCGCGTCTTCCGCGAGTTCGAACGCGCCTCGACGACGACGCTATCCGCCTTCGTGCAGCCCGTGATCGATCGCTATCTCGGTGCCTTCGAGGGGCGGCTCCAGGCCCGCGGCTTCCGCGGACGCTTCAGCGTGATGCAGTCGAACGGCGGGCGCCTGCCGGCCGCCGCGATGCGCAAGAGCGCGATCACGGCGCTCTTCTCCGGTCCCGCCGCCGGAGTGGTCGGGGCGATCCGCCAGGCCTCGCGGTCGGGGCTCTCGGACCTCATCACCTTCGACATGGGCGGCACTTCGACGGACGTGTGCCTGACCCAGGCGGGACGCCCGTCCCTCGCGAACGAGACGGAGGTCGACGGCCTGCCGATCCAGACGCCCGTCCTCGACATCGTCACGGTCGGCGGCGGCGGCGGCTCGATCGTCTGGATCGACGACGGCGGCATGCTCAGGGTCGGGCCGCGCAGCGCGGGCGCCGACCCGGGGCCAGCCTGCTATGGTCGCGGCGGCAAGGATGCGACGATCACCGACGCCCAGGTCGTGCTGGGCGCCGTGCGCCCCGAGGCCTTCCTCGGCGGGCGCATGCGCATCGACGTCGAGGCCGCGCGCGCCGTGCTGGCTCCCCTCGCGCGGCATTTCGGCCTGGGCATCGAGGCGATGGCCGAGAGCGCCATCAAGCTCGTCAACGCGAACATCGTGCGCGCCATCCAGCTCGTCTCCACCGAGCGCGGCAAGGACCCGCGCGACTACGTGCTCATGCCGTTCGGCGGGGCCGGCCCGCTGCACGCGGCGCACATCGCCGCGGAACTCGGCGTGCAGCGCATCTGCGTGCCGCCGAACCCGGGGGTCATCTCCGCCTACGGGCTCATCGTCGCCGACTTCACGAAATACGCCGCCGTGACGCAGAAGATGCCGATCGACGAAGGTCCCGTCGCCGGCGTGGCGCTGTTCCGCCGCCTCGAGCGCGAACTCGCCGATGAGTTCCGCGCCATGGGCTTCGGCGGCGAACTGGCGTTCACCTACACGGCGGAGATGCGCTTCGTCGGTCAGGCCTTCGAGGTCGCGGTCGACTTCACCGCCGCCGAGGTCGCCGGCCTGACGCGCGACACGCTCCTGAAGGCCTTCGAGGAGGCGCATTACCGCGTGTATTTCCACGGCATCGGCGCGAGCCAGAAGGTAGAGATCGTCTCGCTCAGGGTGGGC